>CAZYTI010000076.1:0-2432 GCA_964650065.1 uncultured bacterium | reverse complement strand
GGCGATACGGATACAGATTATTCATATGATATGAGTTCGTTGAAAAGGATCCGTCTTATCCGTGAGGAGGGTCAAGCACCGGGTATCAAGGCGATTCTTTCTTTTGATTCTTATACGCCTTTTAATATCATTACACAGTCCAGGAGTCTGGCGATACAAACACCTCTCACCGGTGGAGCCGGTGGAGGGGAAGTATTGGTAGCTGAAGAAGCTTCTGCGATACCAGATGCATTGGTCATCCAGGAAGCAGCGATGGTGGATTCAGCGGCACCCTCTTTAGATCAGATTGTTGACGAAATGGAAGTTGAGCTCCAGGATGATGAAGAAAGAATAGACGAAATGAACCTAAAGGTTCCACCCCTGAGAGAGGATACGGAACCTCAGGCAATATTCAGTATAACTGACACCCAGGTGGAGCCGCAGGTTGAAACGAAACTGGATGACAATCTTACCCCGGCGCCCGTTGAAGAAAAAACCGATGAGTCTCAGGATGTGCTTCAGCAACTCTTCGAAGAAAAACCCGAAGAACCTCTGGAAGTGATTCAAGAGCCCCTGGAAGAAAAGACCGAGGAACCCCAGGAGGTGATCCGGCAACCCGTCGAAGAAAAACCGGACCAAATGCAAGATTTGGGGCCGAGGATTCCATGGGATGATAGGGTTTCTTTTCAATTTGTGAACCAATCCATTGTCAGTGCTTTACGATTGGTGTCGGGTGCCAATGAGTTGAACATGGTCATCGATGAAGGCGTGGAAGGATCGGTCACCATGGATCTGCGGGGCGTCACATTACGACAGGCCCTGGACAAGATTGTCCATACACATGAATGTGAATATATCGTTGATAACGGCATTATCACTGTAAAGCCGGTGAAAACAGTTTATACGGGTGGGAGTATCACAAAGGTATATCGACTGAAGTATGCTGATGCGGCCAATGTGGCGGAGGTATTAAAGCAGGTCGTTTCAGGAGATTCGTTGGTACAGGTGTATCATCCCGAATTCCTCAGCTATGAAGATTCCGGGAAAAACCGAAAAGAAGGGAGCCCTGTTGCCGTACAGGGAATCAGGAGATCGAGTACTCTGGTGGTTACGGATAGACCGGAAAAAATCCGGCAAGTCGATAAAGTCATAGAAGAATTGGATCGACAACCGACTCAGATCGTCATTGAATCCAAGCTCGTGGAATTGTCTCCCATGAACTCCAACGAATTGGGTATCAATTGGGACAAGACCATCAGTACTGTTCTATGGGGGCAATCCATGTTGAGCGGTGGGGATATACAGGATTACTCATTTTTTAATCAAGCACCCAATGAGGGTGGAGACTGGAAAATGGGAAACCTGTCCGCCGGGAAATATCAGGCGGTCCTGGATTTTCTCAAGGAGAAAACCGATTCAAAGTTGAAGTCCAATCCGCGGTTACTGGCCATGGACAACGAAGAATCTTCCATCAGTGTGGGCACTACCGTTCCAGTGCCCCGTATTCAGAGAGGATTAGGTGGTCAGGGAGACATGGTTACCTTTGAATATAAAGAAGTGAATATCCAACTCAACGTGACACCCCATGTTGCCGAGGACAATAAAATCACCATGTATGTGAATCCTGTCATCGAAGAGATTACGGGTTGGGTAGAGTATCTACAGCATCGGGCGCCTATCACAGATAAGCGCGCCGTAAACAGCATCGTATCAGTCAAGAATGGTGAAACCGTGGTCATCGGGGGACTGATCAAGAGCCAGCGGATTAAAACCATCTCGAAAGTCTGGTTGTTAGGAAGTATCCCCCTGATTGGTAAACTCTTTCAACATGAGAAATTTGAAGACAAACAAACAGATTTGATGATATTCATTACACCAACTATTGTGAGGTAAGACAACCGGATGATCGGTATTGAGCAAATCAATAATCTGCTGACCCATGCCGTAAAATGCGAGGCTTCAGATATTCACTTGAGTGAAGGGTATCCTCCTCTGATGCGTATGGATGGAAAGCTTAAAGCCATTAAGGGGAAAGTCCTGATGAAACAGGATATGGAGGATATCATCGTTCAAATTCTGGATGATTACCTCATGGAGAGATTTAAAGAGAAGCTTGAGTTGGATTTTGCCTATTCAGTTCCCAATGTCGCTAATTTTCGTGTCAATGTTTTCACTATGCTGGGCGGATACGCGATGGCTTTCCGGATTATTCCTGAGCAGATCCGTACCCTTCAGGAACTTGGGATGCCAAAAGGGGTCATTCAACTGACAAAATCCGTGGAAGGACTGGTCCTTGTCACAGGACCGACAGGGCATGGTAAGTCGACGACATTGGCAGCAATGATCGATCTGATCAATTCAGAACAGGCATGGCACATCATTACGGTTGAAGATCCCTTCGAATACCGACTTCCCAAGTATTATTGTTTAATTGAACAACGGGAACTGGGACA
>CAZYTI010000075.1:0-10290 GCA_964650065.1 uncultured bacterium | reverse complement strand
TAGTTAAAGAATCCAATGATCGAGGTGCTAGAGGTTTATCTGGTTTGACAAAGATGAGATGATGATCACGATTAAAATTTAACTGATCATCGAGGCCATCAATTTTTTGTATATTCAGGTCGGGATTCAAATTGAAAATATACTGATCGATGGCCGTATCTGTGGAGTTTTGAAAGACAACTTTTGCATGACATTCTATTACTTGATTGTTATGGTCCAGGGTTATTTCTTCTTTCTGTATGGAAACACGAGGTGTATCGACCCATTGATCATTGAGCGCCAGCATTTGATCCCTCAATCTGTTGCCCGAACGAATGTGTGAAAGGTATATGCCCCCCAGAACAACACCAAAACCGATGCACACGATGGCAAAAATCAACGAAAGACGCTGCATGAGCAGGGACTGCGGCAATCGCTTGAGCATGCGGATGGTCGCAGCAATGAATCCCAGACCGAGAATAAAATAGATACCCCGATGGATCAGGATCTCTTGAACATTCCCGAATCCTGTAAATTCAGAATACATGAGGGGTACTCTGAAAGCCATGTAATCAAAAAGACTGTGAAGTTTGTTCCCAAGGAAGAACAGCGTGGTGGCAATGTATCCCAACAGAACGAGGAAGGTGACTGCCTGATTCCGTATGAGCACCATAAATAAAAAAGAAAGGCCGAAGATAAAAACCAGAGTGGGAATACTGATAAGCAATGGATAGTATAGATAGGATGCCAGGTGCAGGTCCACATCAGAGGCGATGATATTGAAAATGGCAGCAATGATTAAAGTAACTACATTTAAAAATAAGAAAACGACCAGGATACCGAGGGTTTTGCCCAGGACATAATCTCCGTTGCACATGTTGCGCATATAAATGACTTCCGTGGTGTCCAGTTTCTTATCCCGTTTTAGAAAGTCGGAAGCAAGGAAGACGGCAATGACCGCTTGTGCCGCATTTAATAAGAGTATGTTCATGTAGGGAATGCAGGCCGGAATTCCCCGAATCGTATGGGGAACCTCCCCGATCGTTAAAACGGCTAAATCAAACCAAAACAGAATAAAAACCGACAGTCCGGCAAAGATTCGAAAAAACCAACTCCTGCGCAGGGTCTTGATCTCAAATCGTGCCACTGTCCAAATGTTGTATAGAGATAGCATGGATTTCACCTTTATTTATTTGAGAATTGAATATAGAATTCAATCGCAATTTAGTATTTTGATTTCTGTGATAATTTAGCCACTAAGCTTTTAACTCGCAAATAATGAGATCTTCAACAAATTTTTTTGCTACCAATTCTTCTTTTTCACTTGGAATATATTCTTTCATTTTTTCCTTTGAGTCTTACCTGCCCGCAGCAGGCGGGGAGACTTCGAGGCTGAATAGTTTCCAATATCCAGTATATTTCTAAGGTGTTGTCTGAATCACATCTCTTCCTCATCATGCCATGCTTGTCCCAGCTCATACTCCATGAAGTAGACATAGGCATGCTCAAGATTGGGATCAATTGGCTTAGCTGGATATCCATCCAATTTATCGGCTACGATTTGAACCTCCCAACCATCTTCCGAAGGTATTGTAGATATGACCGGATATTTTTCGTTGATGGCATCCAACTCGCTCTCGATGGCATTGATTTGCCATACATGACCCTTGGCCTTTTCGACGAGGTCATCGGGCGGTCCCTGGTATGCGACATCTCCCTGGTTGAGCAGGGCCATTTTTTTACAGGAACTGGATATATCGCCTACGATATGGGTGGATAAAATGATAATGATATTTCTTTGACTCATGTCCGAAAGGAGATTCCTGAATCGTATCCTCTCTTCGGGATCGAGTCCGGTAGTGGGTTCATCCACGATGACGATTTGGGGGTCCCCAATCAGCGCCTGCGCAATCCCCAGTCTCCGTTTCATACCGCCGGACAGCTTGTTGGCCTTTCGATCTCGCACTTCATACAGACCCACATTTTCCAACATCTCATCAACGGCTTTTCTCCTGCTCCGTTTTTCCCGTAAATTGGCCAGACTGGCTACATAGTCCAGGAACTCCCAGGTGGTCAACTTAGAGAAGAAGCGAAAATCCTGAGGCAGGTATCCTAACATGGAACGGACGTCTCGTCGGTTTTTCTGCAGGTCCTTTCCATTAACGAATACTTTCCCCGAGGTCGGTTTCATCAGGGTGACCAATACGCGCATTAATGTGGTTTTTCCCGCGCCGTTGGGTCCCAGTAGTCCAAACATGCCACTCTCAATTTCCAGGTTGATGTCTTTGATGGCCTGGTTCCCGTTTTTATAGATCTTCGTCAAATTCTCAATTTTGATATCCATAGGATTTCCTGTGATTTAGCTCTATATTGACTATATTATATAGGTACGTTCTTTCCAAGTGTATGGTTACATGATCTCTACAGGATCGTGTGTTTATTTATTCTTCGGTTCAAGGATAAGTTGTCCAATTAAGATAACACTAATAGAACACTTGAATTGAAATTTTCTTGCGAATTATATTTAAAGAATCCTTTAAGATGACTTCTGAAAAATATCACTCCCGAACGACCTGAAAAGAAAAAGATACGCTGTTAAATGCACTGAACACTCCCAGTCCATTTTCGATGTTTGTCAAGGGCTCGTTCAAGTCTCGTGAGTCCTGTTGCCGGGAGATGTAGAGATCCGAATACTCCTGGTTGACGCGATAGATCGTCACGAGATGTTCACCGTAGAAACTCATGGTCATGTAGTTGATGGCATAATCGTTTCTATTGGAGGGTTCCGAAATGAACCGACCGCGTCCCATTCTTGGTCCCATGCCCCCCATGGGGAAGAATGATTCGATGGAATCGGGGTCCGATTCCAAATTTTCGATCACCACAAAAAAGAGGGAGGACGGATCCTCTTCCCAGGTGATGGTCAACACATGTCGACTGGAATCGAATTCAAAATAAAACATGTCCTCCCTGGTTTCGAAATCAGGTACATGCAGAGTGTTTCCACTTGTGTTGACATTTTTGGGGGGGATAGGCACCCGGGTTTGTCCGTAGGCCGTGGTTCCGAAATAATCCACATAGATTTCGAAAATATCATTGGTGTTCACCGTCAAATTCTCTCCCGGGTAGTGGTAGTAGCCACTGTCACCAGGGCTGGGGATCAAATCGTACCGGAGATCATTCTTGATGAGATATACGGTAGCATCGATAATGGGAGGAGCCGATGTTTCATCGCTTCCCAGAGGCAATGTGCTGGTGATCTGAATGTCTGTCACGGGTTCATCGGCATACAGGTAGCCCCTAATTACGACCAGATCGATCTCGGACTCCAGAATCGAGTCCGATGTACAGCCCAGTAAAACCAAAGTGAGAATTATGGAGATATAGATGAGCGTTTTCATGTCGCCTCCTTACTTCAAATTGAATTGGACATAAACCGTGGGCGTAAAGCCCAATAATACGGCATCCGTAACAGTGACAGGTGTGGTGTCGAGATTATATTCCCGGTACCAGACATTTCTATGATTGTAGGCATTGAATACGCTGAGACCGACCTCGGTCGCCCATGATTCAGACTCGAACCGACGGGAGACACTGAGGTCGAGACGCTGATAATCGGGGAGTCTGTTGGCATTTTTGTCGCTCACATGGATATAACCGTAGACCGTTCCATCCAGCATGTTCAGATAATACTGACTCTCGGGAGAGGTGTATGCCTTGCCCGAAGCATACACCCACGTGGCTGCCAGGGTCCATTTACCGATGCTATATCGGGCTACAGCATTGATCTCATGCCGGCGGTCGTATTCGGCGGGGAAGGGCTCGCCGTTATTAAAAGCCGGGAATTCTTGTTCCACTTTGCCCAGTGTGTATCCGATCCATCCGCTCAGACTGCCGCGTTTTTTCTGAACCAGGAGCTCCAGTCCCCGGGCCCGACCCGATCCGAAGAAGAAGAAATCGGAATAGTCCGCCCTTCCGGTAAACCGCCGTGTGAATTCAATGAGATTCTCCATACTTTTATGATAGGCTTCGATGCCGAGATAATACATGCTGTTTTCATAACTCACACCCAATATCCGATGCTCAGAAAAGCTGGGTTTTAAGTTGTCATCGGCCAAGAGCCAGAAATCTCGGTTACTCTCCGTCACGTTTTCGTTGACGATGCGGTTGACAAACTGGTAGTAATGACCCCAGGCGCCTTTGAGTTGAAATCGATTTAATAAATTGTATTTAAAAGAGGCACGGGGTTCAAAATATAGTTTTTGGGTTTCCTGATAATGGGATGTGCGTACACCCAATGTCAATTCCAGATCTCTGATCTTCCATTTGTCCTGCAGATAACCGGCAAATTGCCAGGCGTTGTCCTGGCGATCGATGAATGAGATGGTGTCATTCATCGTGGCTTTATAACGGGAATCGAATTGTGATATCCAGGTCCCAAACTTTAATGTATGGGAGGATGTCGCATGCCAGCTCGCGTCGATCCGGTAGGTCATATCCTCCACATCATTGTCCTGGACCGAGGCGAAACCGAGACCCCTTCGAATCGCCGTGCTGTCATTCGAAAAAGAGGGTGCGTTCATGCTCATACTTCTGTCATACTCACTGAAATATTTGGAATAGGCAAAGAGCATATCGGTATGAAATCGATCGCCCCACTGTCGTGACCATTTCCCGCTGGCACCGAGGTTTCCCCACAGGGTAAAGTCTTCGATTCCCAGGGTGGCATCCTCATCCGCAAATCGGAAAGGAAGATCACTGTAATCCTGAGATTTGTCCAGATCGTCTTTCCCACTGTAAAAACTGAATGTCATGATATCTTTGGAGGATATATCCAGTGTGAGTTTACTGTTGAGGTCGTAGAAGTAAAATTTCGGCTTGAACTCTGCGGATTGCGTGAATCCTCCCCCCCTCATGCCTCGGCCCTGAACGCCACGACCCACCTGGCCCGTTCCCGATTCTTCTCCGGTGACCAAACCATAAATGTCATCATAAAGGGAACTCTGGATGAAGTCAGTGTAGGAGCGCCTAGCCGCAAAGAGAAACGTTCCTATGCCAAATAATGGTATTTCCACAGCTCCGTGTGCGCTCAGGAGGTTGGCACCCATGCCGAGCTGGAATTTGTTTTCATTGCCCGATTTTCCTGTCAGATTGACGACGCTGGATATTCGCCCGCCGTATTCCGCCGGAAAGCCCCCTTTGAAAATCTGGATGTCTTTGACGGCATCGGCATTGAAAGCACTGAAGAAACCGAAGAAATGATCGACATGGTAAATCGTCATGCCGTCGAAGAGCACCAGATTCTGATCCGGTGTGCCTCCCCGAACATAGAGACCCGATTCTCCATCACTGGCACCGCTGATGCCCGGCAGGAGCTGAATGGTCCGGAAGATGTCCACCTCTCCGAGACTGGGCAGGGTGGATAGTTGCCGGGGCGAGATGGTCACCTGACTCACCTCTCGTGCCGATACTTCCAGCATATCGGACTGGGCGGTAACGGTTACTCCCTCGCCCTGAATGACGGTGGGTTCCATTTTGATATTTAGAATGGGCAATCCCTGGGCAGTATTATTTAATGGAATCTCTTTAGGCATATAGCCGATATAGTGCACCGACAGCGTACAGGGTCCGACCGGTACGTTCACCAGTACAAAGTATCCATCGGTATTGGTCGCTGCACCGTGATATGTACCCTTCAACATCACGTTGGCAAATGGCAGGGCCTCACCACTTTCCACATCTTTTACAACGCCCTTTATATTTTTTTGCTTTGCTTTTTGGGCGAATGCGGAATACATTAATAAATTATGTGAAATAAAAAAGCAAAACAAAAAAATAAGTCGAATCGAATTATTTTTAATGATTTTGATCATTGTATTTCCTTTCCAAAATTTTGCTTACCAAATTTAAACAGAATCTCTGATATTGATGTATTTTTACATGTAGAGGTTGGGAAAACTGGAAAATTGAAAAATTGATATTAGTTCATTCATTTTCAGTCTGATTTTTCTCTACAAGGTGTATGATCGCCCACATTTTCAACTGTTCGGGTCTTTCGAAGCCTCCTCCTCGCATTCCTCTACTGCCGCCTCCACCACGCATGCCACCTCGATCTCCCCCTCCTCGCATACCACCACCACTAACACCTCTCATTCCACCTCCACCTCCGGCCGCCATCTCTTCCCGCATTCTGCTTCTGTCGATTTGGGGTATTTCACATCCAAATCCGATGGGGCCGCCATTTTCAAGGCCGATACCATAGGGAGAACTGTCATTTTCCGCCAAGGGAACTTTTAATTCATAGACAAAAGTGCCATTGTGTAAGCCCGCTTTTAGATCGATTCCAATGAGGTTGGCCGGTACCATGGACCTCACTTCGTTTTTACCGGGTCCCAATAATTCGAGGTCTGATGTTGATGTGACCAACATCGTAAGTAATCTGTCCGGACTGAGATTGTCTTGTCCACTCTCAAGATTCCTATCCATATCCCTCATGGCCATTCCACTCCTCATGAGTCCCACCGGATATTTGATTCCAAATTTTTTACCTTTTCCTCCTTCTGGGTCCAGCCATAAATTGAGCCCCCTCATAATTATCTGTCTCTGTAGCTGCCTATCTGTTGTTGTAATACAGACATAGAGGAACTCATCGTCGCTGAGTGTACCGATAGCAAGGCCCTCGTCCTCGATGTAGGTTAAGATGTTTTCCCAATCGGCATTTTTCCCATCGATGGTGATCTCTCGATCTTTCAGATTGCCGATCAATTCCTGTTTCTTGCAGCCAGTTGTTGAGAGTATGAAGGAAAGGACGATGAGGATGAAAAAGTGAAATCTGATAGTGAAATGACATCGATTTCGAAATTTCATTTTTCTCATTCTGTGCTTCTCCTATGTTGTATTCTATTTGGTGAAATGGATAATCATAAATTGAAAAGCTGGAACAATGGGATTTATTGTTCTTCAAGCGGTTAAAAGAACATCATTGCATCATTCCATTATTCCAGCATTCCAATTACCGGATATTCCTCAATTAGGGAGGATTAGCTACTTCATCAGTGTCATTCTTCCGCTTATCGATTGCTGACCCGCTTCGATTCGATAAATATAGGTTCCTGCCGGTGCCATTTCACCATTATCGTGCCTGCTATTCCAACGAACATTGTATGTGCCCGTGGATTGTTGGATGTCGACCAATGTCCGGATGAGCTGTCCCTGGATGTTATAAATTTTAACTGTCACGTGTTCGGGATTTTCAAGCGTATAATTGATGATGGTCTCCGGATTGAAGGGATTGGGACGATTGTTGGCCCGGATTTGAGATTTTCCCATTTGCCGGTTTGCTCCTCTTTCTTGTCGATTCTGATTTTTTTGAGGCAGTTCGATACCCCATTCATCGAGCAATTCTTGAATGGCTGCTCGCATTTCTTCACGGGTTGCCTCTTGATCCCGGAGGTCTTTCATCTTTTCCCGAAGGATTTTTCTTTGATCTTTCGACAACTGTCTCATCAAGCCACGACGGCCAAAACTGGACCCTCTTCCGCCCCGTTCCGTTTTTTCAATTCCCCATTCCTCCAGTTTTGCCTGTACGGCTTCGTGGATGGCCTTTCTGTCAGCCTCCTGATCGCGTAAATTCTGAATAAGTGTTTTGATTTCCTCCCTTTGTGCTTCTGTCAATTGATTACCGAACCGACCAGGTCGGATGGGACGTTCCGGTCTGACGATACCCCATTCATCTAATTTGGCCTGCACAGCTTCATGGATGGCTTTTCGATCTGCGCCCTGATCACGCATGTTCTGGGTGAGAGTTTTGAGTTCCTCTCGTTGTTCCTCGGTCAGTTGTAATTGAGCGAAACGTTGATGGAGAAATCTGCGTCGTCCCCCACGGCCGCCCTGGGCCAAAGAGACGTTGGTGAAACCAAATACAAGAATGAGTATCAGTCCCCCTAATGCGAATGTCTTCAATTTAATTTTCGTTTTCATGATTTTGTCCTCCTGTTGCAGATCAGTTTTTTCAGATTTCGGAGTTCATTGTAAAAACTCAGAAATTCACTGTTGATAAAATCCAATTTCAGTGTGTCTGCTTGCTCTTCATTCATTTGAAAGGTGAAGGTCCGCTTGGATTTTATTTGATCTGATTTGATGAGGGGATACCCTTTCACTCTCAGGTATGCGGAGAAGGCCAGGTCATCGGTTGTGATGTGATGATTTTTGATGTGATTTGCTTCCATTTCGACCATTCCTCTTTGGGTGTTCATGACTCAATTTTGCTTTCAGTGATTAGACAATCCTTTCATCCATTTTATTCCCGGTTGATCTTTTGATCATTGTTTTGTTGGGTCAAAGTATTGTTAGGTCGAAATGAGAAGCTGTGATTAGCTTAGTGGTTTGACGAATGAAACTGCTGAAACGTTTACATGTCTAAAAAAATTAATTTCACCGGTGTATATCGGTTTGGTGACCCAAGAAAGGCAGGCCTGTTAGAGTGATCCTGGATTGGTTCGATGGTTAACACTGAATGGTAAAAATGGGGCGCACAGTAACCTTTGAATTGTCTGTCGTGTTAATATGATTTATTACTCATTGTCAATTATCAACTGTTAATTGACAATGAGTAATAAATTAAGGAACCTGACGATTTGGTTTGTGACGTGTTGAGTCCTGTCCTCTGAAGGGACGATTTCTCCATCCGGGCCGCTCTTTTCCGAAGGGGGGGCCTAATCGACGGCCGCCTGGTTGCAGTGGGCCTCTCTGGAGACGTTCCTTTTGTTCTTTGGTTAAAATGGGTTCCAGTTCAATTCTGAGGGAGTCCATGATGACACTCATTTCGGCCCGGAAGTGGTTCATTTTCTGGAAGTGTTTCCTTAAAATTTTTCTCATCTCTTCGCGCTGGGAATCGTCAGGTTGTATGACCCTCTCCATCCTCTGGATAAATCCCCATTGGGTTCTCATTCGGAAAGCCGTTTGTTTTAGGCGGTTTCGCATCACGGCACCATGTATCAATGCACCGAGCACCATACCGATCACCAGGGTGACGACGAGGATGGACATCGTTTTCACTTTTGTATTCATGGTTTTACTCCATGGCCAGAGTCAAAGTTGGATCAAAGGCCTCTGCAAGGGTGACTTCGGGCTCGGCAAATGCCCCTGCCAATGACAATCGTTCGCTTTTAATCATATTGAAGGTCAAGAGGATGATCATCAAGACAGCTGCACCCATGGCTACCGGGCGAAATACTGCGATCAGGGATTCGAAGAACGGATCTGATTCTGTCTGTTCTTGCCGGGATTTTCCGAGCCGCTGCATCGTATGGTCAGCGAAAAAAGGTTTGAATGAATGGGCAGCACTATGGGCAACGGATTTTCGGATCGATGCGATCCGTTTTTTCTCCTGTCGCAAGGTTTTAGAGCCAGCCAGTGCGTTTTTGAGCCATTGCTGCTCCTCTGGTGTTAACGGCGCATCAAAGGATCGATAGAGCAGCTCAAGGTCCTTCTCTTTCATTTCCCTCTCCATAATAGGATGATAATAAGATTCTCAATTTTTTTTGTGCGCGTGCCAATCTGGATAATACGGTACCGGACGGCAGTTTTAAAATTTCTGCGGTTTCTTTGACCGAATAACCATCCACCAACCGCAGGACAATAACAGAACGAAATTTAGGTTCCAGTCTTTGAAGGGCACGCTGAATGACCTCCTTATCTTCATTGTACGGTTCCGATGTTGTTGAATCGGGGATATCGAACGCTTCTTCGGGAGTATTTCCCAGAAATAACTTGCGTTTTTTTTTCATGCGTTTGAGTTCGTTTAATGATAGGTTGATAGCAATACGGGTAAGATAAGTTCCAACGGTCGCTTCCCCCCGAAATTTGTTCAACCCCCGATAGAATCGAATAAACACTTCCTGCCCGACGTCGTCCGCTTCCGGACGTTTGCCCAACATTCCGATGACGGTAGCAGCCACGCGGGATTCGTATCGTTTGACAATTTCTTTGAATGCATCATTGTCTCCACTGCGACTTGCATCAATCAATTCTTCGTCGGTCAAAACTCCGATTCCTTGCTTTCTCTTATTAGACAACACGAAGGTAAAAAATATTCCCTATAATTGTTTAGATGAAGATTTTCAATCAATGATATCCATATTCACGCATCATCTTATCAAATTGTTCCCACATTACATGAAATCCTTTAACATAATTCGCGGGCGCCCATTCTACGCTCCCTTTGCTGATTTTAAGTGTGCCCAATTTGTTCTTGTCAGAGTATATATCGAATATCACGTCTTTATTCAGCACGACCTTTTCCGGCATGGC
>CAZYTI010000074.1:0-10294 GCA_964650065.1 uncultured bacterium | reverse complement strand
CATTTCTACGTGCCGGATGGGGTCGTTTCTATCAAACACAGGGTTTCCACGAAATACATGTTCAAGATGGTGAAAATGGATTTTACCCGGCGGAATGCGCGGAACATGGTGTTCTGGGCATCGAACATATCTCCCGAAGCGGTATCCATATTCGGCTGGAAGGCTACCGGAAAAAGTTGTCCAATCTGCGTCCTGTGTATCGAAATTGGCAACAATTTCAGTACATCTTTCCTGAAATGCTATCCGATCGATTAAAAATTCTTCTGAACGGCTCGATCGCCAAAGGAGTAGAAGTCTATGTTAAGAAAGACACCGGAGTCAAACTCACCTGGTGGGCGAGTTATACGCTTGCATATATCAACGATTACGTTTGGAAAATCATCAATCGTGATAATGAATTAAATTACAACAAGTACATACCCGGCATTTTTGATCAACGTCACACCCTGCACTTTGATGTACACTATCGTCCAAATAGTAAATGACAGTTCCATATGGCCTGGCAGTACAACACCGGTTGTCCCTTCACGGCATTCGACCCATACGTACCTGAAGATTCGAGACTGACTATGGGTGAGTTAAACAGCAGTCGGTATTCTCCATATCACCGTTTGGATCTCGGTATACATCGACATTTTGACTCGAGTAAAGGACGTTTTACTGCATTTTTGGAAGTAATCAATGTGTATAACCGGAAAAATGTGGCGTATTACAACTACACGATCAATTTTTCATCCGACGATCCATCCCAAAGGTCCCTCACCAGAAAACCCGCCTACTGGTTTCCCTTCCTGCCTTCTGTGGGTGTAAACTGGAATTGGGGAGAATAAAATTTGAAGTGCCTATCCATGCTTTTGACCAAACCCCGTAATTACAGCACCAATCATCAACGGAAATAACACGATTCCGTAGAAGAAGTACGGTGCTTCCTGACCCCAGGTCAGTACCTGGGCAAAAGCGTAACGTTCCACAACCTGGTGTTGGATTGCCGTGGCTGCTACCATGGTGGCCGCATAGGGCAATATATAGGGAAAAGAACAGGAGACCGTATCCAGAAGGTTAGCACTACGGTAGGGATGGATATTGTGGCGTTTTCGAAGTATGTTGGCCAGGGGCCCTGCCGTGATCATGGCAACGGTATTTACCGACACACAGATATTGGTAAAGGAAATGAGGGCGATGATGGCCATTTCTGTGCCGCGTACAGAACGGGCAATGCCCCGTTCCAGCCAGTCAATGAGCCGCTCGAGAAAACCACCGGCCTGCATAATGCCAATTGCGGTCACAAGTAAAAGGGTAAGAATCGACGTGGGTAGCAGTGCGACCGCACCTTCCACGGCACTGCCGCCCACCGAACCACTATCGGTAAATCGAAAAATACTTTCGAGGGGAAAGACACCGGCCAGAGGACCGATTATGACTGCCGACACGATACCGGCCGTCAGAGCCGCGAGAAAATGCTTACCACTGACTGCAACGACGAAGACAATGGCAGCAGGTATGAGCATGGGGAGTCCTTTCGGGTCAGCAGTATTTGACAGCAGTTGCTGTGCTTCATCGGCTGGAACGGTTGACTCGCCGCTGCCAAAAATGAGAAATAAAATGGCGGAAATCAAACCCGCGATAAGGACATATTTGAGGCGGGATTTCACTACGCCACCCACATCCGTCTCCTGGGTCGCCGCCGATACAATGGTGGTATCAGATATTGGTGCTAAATTGTCGCCAAAGGCGGCTCCGCTGAAGATCGCACCCATCAAAACCGCAGGATTTGCCCCCAACACAATTCCGGCCGGATACATGACCGCCGTGAATCCCACAATCGTTCCGAGCCCGGTGCCGGTAGACGTGGCAAAGAGGGCAGACGATATAAACACAGCGACAGTGAACCACGCTCCGCTAAGATTGAGTTTCCACCCCACCCAAACGATGGCTTCAACGAGCCCTGAATTGGCCAGGATTCCGGAGAATACACCTGCCCAAAGCCAGCACACCACGGCTACTGTTGCCACCCGGTTGGCCATCAAGGAAAAGACACGCTCGCTGTATTCAGCTGCATCTCTTGAAAAAACCATTCCCACAGAAATGCCCCCCATAGCGGCTAAGATCATGCCCTCCACTGCCGGGGCACCGTTTATGACGAGATAAACGGTGATGACAATAAACGTAACCAGGGGGAGAACACTCAGGGTTGGACCTCCCCGGAAACTGAGTGATTTCGGCTGTTGGACCATGGTATACCTACTTCATGTCATTAAAAGATTCATCACGGATTTACACTGAATAACACAGATACTGAAAACAAGAAATCGTATCAATGTGCTTGAACTTACACAGTAAATATAGTCAATTTCATATCTTCACAATTATTTCAATATTCTCTGTGAAATCTGTGGTTATGTATTTTTGTTAAGCGATTCAGAGGCCACGCGTGCGGTTTCGGCAAGAACGGCCGCCCCGATAAAAATACTCTCATCGGGTACATAAAAATGGGGTGAATGAGCGGCTATCCGCTTTCCACCTGGTTCACGAGCACCTATTCTCAGGAAGCAACCGGGTATTTTCTCCAAATAGTAGGAAAAGTCTTCTCCACCCATATTGATATAATCCATGTGTACCAGGGCTTCCTTTCCCAAAACAGCGACAGTCGCTTGCCTTGCCATCTCTGCAAATGCTTCATGATTCACCACCGAGGGTGTTCCCCGTTGAATCGTCATTTCAACATTTAAATCGTAAGCTTTGGCGGTTGCATTGACAATTCGTTTCAACTCTCCTGTCAAAACTTCCCGTATCTGTGGATCTGTGGCCCGCAAAGTCCCCGAGAGTCTCACGCTTTCGGGAATTATGTTGGTTGCGCTTCCACCATTCACAGATCCAACCGATACGACACCTGGACAGGCGGGATTTAAACGTCTGGACACGATTGTCTGCATGGCCATGATCAGCGCAGCAGATCCAACAATGGGATCGTTGGCTTCATGGGGACGGGCCCCATGACTCCCCACTCCCAGCAGTTCGATCTCAAAGGCATCGGTACTCGCACCTATGGGACCTGGATCTGCAACCACCTGTCCCACCTCAAAATGGGGATCCACATGCCCGCCAAAAATGGCAGATACATTATCCAAATGTTCGGTTTTTAAAATTTCTAATGCCCCCTTGCCCAGCTCTTCTGCCGGTTGTAGAACGATGTACACATCGCCGAGGGCAGGATTTGAAGCCAATAGATGCGCAGCACCCACAGTCCAAGCGGCGTGGACATCGTGACCACAACTGTGCATCCATCCCTCATGAACAGAAGCAAAAGGGATATCCGTTTTTTCCTGAATGGGAAGGGCATCGATATCTCCCCTCAGTACCACAATTTTCGATCCCGGGTTCCGTCCCTGAATCAGTGCGATGACCCCGGTACCGGCGACCCTTTCGAGCCGAAGAGGTGCTAATTCGGCCAATGCCTCATAGAGTTTCCCGGCAGTCCTCTCCTCCTGAAACGACAATTACGGATGTTGATGAAGGTCATGCCTTAAGGTGACGAGCTTCTCTTTTAATTTCCCAGAGAAAATGTTCTGTATCTTCTCTGGAAGGTGTAATTTTTTATCTGAAGGAATCATCCCATTTATCTTTCTAATTGTTTATTTTATATCCGTCCTTATCCGTTCAATCCGTTAAATCCGCGTTCTATATATTTATCAAACAGTCAGTCTCTCAAATCTCACAGTCAAATCGTCCACCCGATCCATGTCCATAGATACGCCCATACCGGACTGATTCAACGGCACCGTGATCATGCCATCCTTCATGGTCCATTCCGGTGTGACGATGTCCCGCTCCCAGTAACGTGCACTGGGTGAAATATCTCCCGGAATGGTAAAATTGGGCAGGGATGCCAGCGCTACATTATGCGCCCGTCCCACACCGCTCTCCAACATACCTCCACACCAGACAGGCACTTGATGTTTTTCACAAATGTCATGAATCGCTTTGGAGGACGTAAATCCCCCCACCCTCCCGGGTTTGATATTGATAATCCTCCCGCTGCCCAGGTTGATCATATCCGCTGCCTTTTCTGCACTGGTAATAGACTCATCCAGACAGATGGCGGTCTTCATCTCTTTTTGAAGCGCAGAATGTCTCACCACATCGTCCCAGGCCAGGGGCTGCTCTATCATGATCAGTCCGAAATCATCCAACTGCATCAGAGTATCGATATCATTCTGGCTGTAAGCATTATTTGCATCCACCATGAGGGGGGCATTGGGTCCGACAGCCTCTCGAACCGTCTTGACATATGCGACATCTTTTCCCGGTTTGATCTTCATCTTAATTTTCCGATAACCCTGAGCCAAGCAGTCCCGTACTTTTTCAACAAGCGCTTCGGGGGTCTCTTGTATACCGACGGATATCCCAACGGCCACCTCGTCTCTGGTCCCGCCTACAAGGCGGGACAGGGGAACGTCCTGGATTTGTGCGGCCAGTTCCCAGGCGGCCATTTCCACACCTGCCTTGGCCATCTGATGGCCTCGAAAGTCTCGTTGGAGAACACCATGAATCTCCTGGGGATGTTTGAATTCCCGTTCCAACACCCGGGGTGCGACCCACTCCCGGATCATGACCCAAGCAGAATCAATAGTCTCGGGCAAGTAATTAGGTGCCTTACCCGCCACACATTCACCCCAACCGACGATACCGTTGACATCCTTGAGCTTTAAAAGAAGTATGTGCCGATCTTTCTGAACCCCTGAAGAAATCTGGAAAGGTTCTTTTAAAGGAAGTAAGATTTCTCTGAGACTTATCTGTTGAATATTGAGCATAAGATTCCTTTCATTTTTATAATAACCTTCCGAAGGTTATCAGCCAGGTTATGTGTGAGCTTGACGCTTTGGTCTGATCTTGAATGAAACCTTCGGAAGGCTATTTTATCAGAAAATAAAAACAACGATCACTCCGTGTATCACGATAAAAGGTCGTCACCTTGTAACCCTGATCTAAATAGAAAGAAAATACCTCTCTGGTATTTTTTCGCCATTGGGCAGCGGCATCCGGTGACTTCTCCTGAATAGCCAAAATATCGAAAGGAATTTCCACACGCACCCCGGGCAGTCTGGGGAGATCGTCAAATGTGGGAAGCAGCGTTCCATCCTTCTGAGCTTGTGCATTGACAATGGGTGATTCCTCAAATCCGGATTCATCTTTTTGCCCTGGTTCTGCAATTGCCTGTCTGACCCGCTCCTGAGAAATGTGCCATACAACAATAAACCGGTCCGTTCCTATGCCCCGACTCAGGACGCTACCCAGATCATCACCGTACATATTCAAAACATACTCATCGATATCTGCACCCAATCGATTCAGATTCAGGTGGGCATTCCGGGCCACCAATGGATCGTATGTCCAATACACAATATCCACGCCAATCCTGAGCAGTAAATCCCGTTGATAGAGTTTGAGACGACGACCGATCCCCAGACACCGCGCTTCGCTCCGGACAGCCAGCATGTGAGACCAATGGGCCAATCGGCCCCGCTTCACACCGGTGAGACCAAAGACGACGCCAATGAGTTTACCTTCACGATCAAAGGCCCCGGCTGTGATTCCCCCCATTTTTTGGTTCACGAGCAGAATCCCTGGAGGTACGCATTCTTCGAAGTGCTCACCCCAGGTCTGCCTCTGCAACTCAACGCAGGCAGCGAACTCCCAATTTTTACGGAGCTCACGAAAGGTGAGATCGGGTCCATTCTCCCCTTTACTGTTAGAGCTTTTGTTTTTCATATCATATTATAGCAATATTTTAAACATTTGTCAATCTGAATTTCTGAAAAGGGCTAAAGAATCGCCTGAAAATCGACTTGACATTCCTTACAGACTTATGTATATTTTTTCCAATTACATACTGGAAATTGGAGGTTGAATTGAGTCGTTTGAAATATTGTGTATCGAAAGTATTCTGCGAAAGCATGATCCTCGTTTTTATACTATTCTGTGGTCCCACGATCTTATTTTCTCAGGATAAATTAATTGAAATACTCGTCGCCGAGATGGATCGAGAGATGGATACCCTCCAATCTCAGGAGATACCCCCCTATTTTATGAGCTATGGTGTTAGTGATGTTCATATGACCTCAGTACGCACATCCTTCGGTTCTCTGGTCCGTTCCAGCACTTCTAATAATCGTCTATTGTCTGTCATCGTACGTGTCGGTGATTACGAGATGGACAATATGCACGAGATGCGAGGTGATCCCTTCAGCCAGTTCACCCTTCGTTATGGAGGCTTTATCCGCATGGCCCGGGACGAGAATCCGGATGCCATCCGGGCCACCCTCTGGCAGGAGACCAATCGGGAGTACCGCCAGGCTGTAGAGCGTTTTACCAAAGTCAGGGCCAATGTGGCAGTCAAAATAGCTGAGGAGGACACATCGGCCGATTTTTCCAGGGAACCGGATGTGGTCGTCAATCAAGAGTCCCCATTGGATATTCAAGCCCTTCTGGGAGATCGATCCATCTGGGAAGCGAAGGTCAAAAAGTACTCCCAACCCTTTTTGGACAATCCCAAGATATATGGAGGTCAGGCATCTTTCAGCTTCACCATAGAACGAAAAATATTGGTCACATCTGAAGGCACTCGAATATCACAAAATCTACCATATGCCAGGCTCCTCATCCGTGGCTTCATCAAATCCGATGATGGAATGGAGCTTCCTCTTTATAAAAGCTATACCTCCTTCAAACCCGACGATCTGCCTGAAGATGATGAAATCATAAGCGATGTCCATGACCTCATTCAAAAGTTGAATACATTGCGGAACGCTCCGGTTGTGGATCCTTACACTGGACCCGCAATTCTTTCAGGACGTGCGGCCGGTGTCTTTTTCCATGAGGTCTTTGGACACCGAATCGAAGGACATCGACAGAAAATCGAGGAGGAGGGGCAAACATTCAAGAAGAAAATCAACAAGAAAATACTTCCTGAAGACCTTAGCGTCGTTTTTAATCCGACCAGAGCAACGTTCAAAGAACAAGATCTGATCGGGCATTATCAATCCGACGACGAAGGGGTACGGGCACGTTCTGTGACCGTGGTGGACTCGGGAATATTCAAATCATTTCTCATGTCGAGATCACCCATTGAAAATTTTCCCTGTTCCAATGGACATGGCCGGGCCCAGGCCGGATTTCGCCCCGTTTCTCGTCAGTCTAATATGGTGATCACATCCAGCAAACCCATTTCAGAACATGCGATGCGTCAAAAACTCATCGATGCTTGTAAAGAACAGGGCAAACCTTTTGGACTCTTATTCCAGGATATTCAGGGAGGATTCACCTTTACCGGAAGAAACCTTCCAAACATGTTCAACGTGTTGCCGACAGAAGTTTATCGCATATATACAGACGGGAGACCCGATGAACTCATACGTGGTGTCGATCTGGTAGGTACACCTCTGGTCATGTTCTCCATGATGTCCGCTGCAGGGGAAGAATATGATTTTTTTTCTGGGTTTTGCGGTGCGGAATCGGGTTCCGTACCCGTTTCTGTGGTCGCTCCGGCCATGTTCGTATCTCAGATCGAGGTTCAAAAAAAGAGCAAATCCCAGGAACGGCCGCCTATATTAACGAGACCCGACGTCGAGTCGATCCAATAACATGGCTATCACTTTTTTTGCTACCAATGAACACAAATAGAAACGAAGAAACGGACCTATGATGAAATTACAAAAAAGTATGCTAAGCATTTTAATTTTCACCCTTTCGATACTCCCTCTTCATCCGACTGCCCTGGCACAAGATCAATCCAGGCGTGAGATCATTCAACGAGCCATGAAGGATGAAATGACCCGAAATATCGAAAAATTGGCCCTCGAGAATTTGGAACGGCCATTCTACATCAGTTATTCGATACAGGATGTCATGATTTTAAGTGTCAGTGCCAATCTGGGGAGTATCGTGTTCTCAGATATCAATCATCATCGCAACCATTCTGTTCGCCTGATGGTGGGCGATTATCATTGTTCCGACGAAAATTTTCTCGATTTCGGAGGAAGCAGTTATCGAAGCACACTACTGAACAATGCCGATCAATTGCCCCTGGAAGATGATTACCAGGGGATACGCCGGGCATTATGGATCGCCACGGACAATGTGTACAAGAGTGCGTCAGAAAAATTCGAACGAAAAAAAGCCGCTCTGGAGCAGCAAAATCTGTCTGAAGAAGTGCGAGACCTCGATGATTTTACACGCGTATCGGCTGTAAAATTCTCAGATGGATCGCGCAAAATTCCCCTGGACCAACAGCATTGGGAAGATATGGCCGGAGAACTCTCCGGTATTTTTAAGCAATATCCGGATATATATACCTCCCAGGTACGTGTTTTCCTCTATTTCGCTGATGTCTATATGACCAATACCGAAGGGACAGAAACAGTCCATCCATTGTCCGTAACAGCCGTTCAAATCAATGCTTCCACTCAGGCCGTAGACGGGGATCCCCTCACCCATCAGGTGCTTTTCCACGGTCAGACCCCAAAAGATCTTCCGCTCCTGGGATCCATGAAAGAATCCACCATGACCATGGCCGACGAACTCATTGCCCTGCGCACCGCACCCGTGTTTATGGATGCTTACACCGGCCCTGTCATGCTGGAAGACCAGGCTGTGGCCGAATTCTTCATTCAGCGACTCTTTACCGGTTCCAACGGACTTCTTGCCCATCGGAAACCTGTGGTTGGAGATGCACGTACCGCTTCTTTTATTCATCGGTCCATGGGTAAGAGCCTCGAGGAAAAGCTGAACCGACGCATATTGTCCCGGGATTTGACAATTAAAGCATTACCGACACTCGATAATTATTCTGGGATAAAACTTCTGGGAAATTATCAAATCGATGCCGAAGGAATTAGACCACCCGATGAGATTGTTCTCGTGGAAAATGGCATGCTGAAGGCAATGCTCTGTAATAGAACGCCTACACCCAAAATAAAGACACCCAGTGGTCACCAGCGACCCATTATCGGCACCGGACAATTAGCCTCCAGTGGTCTTGGACCCGGTGTGATTGCGGTCACGACTTCCAGGGGTAAATCTGAGAAGCAGATGAAGAAAACTCTGCTCAAACTGGCGCGGGAGGAGGGCCTGGACTATGCCATTTTGATTCGTAAACTGAAATCCCAGGTAGCCGGATTCAATCCTCGTATGGATCCCATGTCCTGGCTGACCATGACGGGGAGCAGTCGGGAAGCGAATTCCCTGACCGATCCTATCCTGGTATACCGTGTCTCTGTCAAGGATGGCCGAGAAGAACTCTTGCGATCTGTGAAACTGGGAAATTTCACCCTCAGCGCCATGCGTCACATCCTGGGATCATCTAAACAGCAGTTCGTCTATAATACACTGGCCCCATCGGTCGGTGGAGAAGACGTATACTATGCTTTCGCCAGAAACGTAACTACCCAGGGTGTTCCTGCCTCTTTCATCGTTCCGCGATCCATTATTTTCGAAGAGCTGGATGTGGAAAATGCGGAACGCGACTTTACACCTAAGATGCCGGTGGTGGAGAGTCCTTTGGTAAAAAGGTGATCCGACCAGAATTTTAGTAACATAATAATTACCACGGAGATTCACAGGATAACGCGGATATAGAATACAAATATTCATTGAGATAAATCAGGAGCACTCCCTTATGCCCTCAAAGTTTTTCCGATTCCTCTTCTGTTGGATATTGATTTCCCTATTACACTCCCCATCAGCTCTATCTCAATATGGAAAAATCGAAGGATATATCATCGATTCCCAGGGTACACCCATCGCAAATCTCCATGCCAGTCTGCTGAATACCGTTCTGGGTGATGTGAGTGATTATAAAGGACATTTCATCATCGAAAAAATTACCCCCGGAATTTATGCCCTGAGACTCGATCATATCGGATATCAGGAAAAAATGATCGAAAATGTTGAAGTCAGAGAGAATCAAACCACCCATTTATCCGTAATGACCCTCATCCAATCGATTCTCGATATGGAAGAAGTCGTGGTTACGGCAACACGAACGGACCACTCCCCCCTCGATGTGCCCCAGCCTATCAACCTCGTTCCTGAAAGTAGAATTCGTGAACGTAATGCCAAGACTTCAGCAGAGGCCTTGAGAGAAGAAACCGGCATTTTTATTCAGAAAACAAATCATGGAGGCGGATCGGCCATCATCCGGGGACTGAGTTCAAATCAAATATTGATTCTCGTGGATGGCGTGCGTTTGAACAATTCCACTTACCGATTGGGGAACCACCAATACCTGACAACCATC
>CAZYTI010000073.1:0-10305 GCA_964650065.1 uncultured bacterium | reverse complement strand
AGGAAATCAAATTTTTTTGGAAGGTGATCATCTAAAACGATATAGGTGCTTTTTCCAAAATAATCCAGGACAGAAGCAAAAGCCAGCATGCTTGTTATAGAGTCTCCGTCGGGATGAACGTGAGAGGTAATAACAAAATCATCCTCTCGTTCTATTAATTCCTTGATCTGCGGAAGTATTCGATGATTTTTAATTTTACTATTTTCCATAAATACTACGACTCATTCACTGTTGTCGATCCGTCCAACTTTAAATCCTTAAGAATACGATCAATTTTTGTTCCATACTTCCAACTCTCGTCGGTATAAAATTGTAAAATCGGTAAATATCTCAACCGAATTCGAGAGGACAATTCGTTTTGAATGAAGGTTTTTCCTCGCATTAAACCTTTCATGGATTGTTCTTTCTGAGTCTTGTCGCCCAAGACACTAAAATAAACCTTGGCGATTCGTAAATCATCTGAAAGAATGACATCAGTAATCGTCACAAAACCGACCCGTGGGTCTTTCATTCGTGTTTGAATGATACGACTGATTTCCGTTTTTAAAAGACCCGCTACTTTTTGAGAACGTTTTGAAGACATCTTGAATGATAACAATTCATTATGGGTTAACTTTCAAAAGAAAACCAAATCACAGAATTTCGGTAACTTGGTTCAATACTTCGACTCGATTCTCCCTGCAAATGGTTTGCAATACTTTGTTTATCGTCGTATCTATATGTCGTCTATCATTTGAAACACATGCGATTCCCAATGAGGATCTTTGCCATTTATCTTGAAAATCAATTTCAGCGATCGATACATTGAATGTATTGTGGATCCTCTTTTTAATACTCTGAAGCACAAACCGTTTCTCCTTCAGAGAAAATGTTCCAGGTAAATATATTTCAATCTCGGCCGTTCCAATGAGCATAATCTAAAGTGTCCTTGCTGTTTCAACAATTTTATAGGCCTCTAAAATATCTCCAACCTGAATATCTTTAAAATCCTCTAGAGTGATTCCGCACTCGTATCCTGACGACACTTCTTTGACGTCTTCTTTAAACCGTTTTAAAGAGGCAATTTTTCCTTCATATACGACCGCATTGTCTCTGATGAGACGAGCCTTCATATTTCGAACGATTTTTCCAGATTGAACGTAACATCCCGCTATTAATCCGATTTTAGAAGCCTTGAAAACTTCCCGGATTTCCACAGAGCCCAAAACTTCCTCGCTCACATCGGGTTCTAAAAGTCCTGATAACGCCAGTTTGATATCATTGACGACATCGTAAATAATCTTATATAACCGAATATCAATTTTTTCTTTGTCTGCAATTTCTCGGGCCTGAACATTTGTCGAAACATGAAATCCTATAATTACTGCCTGTGATGCCTCTGCCAAAAACACGTCCGGAACTGTAATATCTCCAACCCCTTTATGTATGATTTTAACGGCAACATTTTCCTCTTGACCCAACGCCATCAAAGAATCGCTGATTGCCTCAACGGAACCATCCACATCGCCTTTAATGATGATAGAGAGTTCTTTTACTACACCTTCTGCAATTTGCTTGGATATTTGATCCAGGGTCAGCCTGCGAATTTGCCTGAAACTTTGCTCACGGCTTAATTGCTGCCTTTTCAAACTGATTTCCCGCGCTTCCTGTTCTGATTCTGCACCATTTAATAAATCACCAGCCTGTGGCATCCCGGTAAAACCCAACAATTGAACAGGCATTGCGGGAGGTGCTTCTTTTAAGGGATGATTTCTCTCATCGAACATGGCCCGCACACGTCCATGAAACTGTCCGGCAACGAATGAATCACCGATTCGCAAAGTCCCCCTCTGTATCAACGCGGTACTCACAATTCCCCGACCTCGGTCCATTCGGGTCTCGACAAGGACAGCCTTGACCTTGGCATGCGGATTTGCTTTAAGTTCAAGTATCTCGGCTTCCAGGATAATGATCTCTAATAGATGATTCATTCCATCACCCGTTTTAGCAGAGACTTCAGCAGATTGAACCTTACCGCCCCAATCTTCAACCAGGATATTCTGTTCGGAGAGTTTCTGTTTAATAAAGTCGGGATTCGAATTCGGCCGATCAATCTTATTGATTGCCACCACAATGGGTACCCCTGCTGCTCTCGCATGATTGATAGCCTCAATTGTTTGTGGCATGACATCATCGTCAGCAGCGACGACCAAGACGACAATATCGGTAATTTGTGCCCCTCTGGCTCGCATGGCAGTAAAGGCTTCATGACCTGGTGTATCGAGAAATGATATTTTTTTCTCACCAAAGCTGACTTCGTATGCTCCTATATGTTGAGTAATTCCCCCCGATTCTCCTGCAATGATATTACTTTCTCTGATATAATCCAGCAATGATGTTTTACCATGGTCAACATGACCCATAATCGTCACAACGGGAGGACGAGGTTCCAGTAGGGCCGGATCTTCCTCCTCCTCTTCAACAGCATCGCCCCTTTCTTCTCCATACTCTGTCATAAAGTTCACTTCAAAATCAAATTCATCTGCAACCATGAGGATGGTATCTCTATCTAATCTCTGATTGATAGTAACCATGAGTCCCAACGTGATGCAAGCCTGAATCACTTCACTGGATTCCACTTCCATGAGGTTGGCCAATTCGGCCACAGAGGCATATTCAGTCGTGAAAATGACATCTTCTTCATCAAGGATAACTTCTTCGACTTCCTTATCTTTCTTTTTCCGCTTGCGCTTCGGTGTTTCACTCATCTTCGCAAGTGTTTCTTTGATGGATGCTTCGATTTCTTTTTCGTCTATTGGGACCGCTGGCTTCTTTTTCTTGCGTCTTCTTTTCTTTTTTGCCGATGTTTTGGTTTCATCAAGGGTTTTCTCTGTCGCAGTTTCTTCTTTTACACGCTTCCGACGTTTCCTTTTTCGTTTATCTGTCTCTTCAGAAATTTCTTTATCTTCACCTTTTTTCTCGAGCTTAGGACGCCGCTTTAGATGTCGTTTCGGCTTTTCAGAAACTTCTTTGACTTCCTCAGCTCTTTTATCATCAACGATCTCCTCAGCTTCTTCTTCAACCTGCTTTTTGGACTTTCTCTTTACTATTTTCTTTGCGGTATCGCTCTTATCTGCCTCTAATGCGACAGGTTCCTCTTTCTTCGGGACTGGTTTCTTCTTCTGTTTCTTCCTTTGGATAATTTCAACCGGCTCAAATGTATCCCCCTTGGAACGTTCCAATATTTCGTCAATCTCATGTCGAACGGCTTCCCTTCGGGCTTCTTCTTCCTCCCTTTTCTCCTTAATTCTTTTCCGAAAATCCGGTTCTTTTTCGCTCTCGATATCTTTCTTTTCAAAATTTTGACTGACGAGTTCAACCATCTTATCAGTCAAGGGTGCCATATGATTCCGTACTTTAAAATTTTGACTATGAAGGAACTCAATCAAGGCTTCATTGGAGATATTAAATTCTCGAGCGACCTGATAAGCCCGTTTCTTTTTGGTAATTTTTTTCTCTTCGGTTTCCAACGCTACTCCTAAGAACCATACTTTCTATGAGGGATTCTCTGTATCTATTGGTTCGGCTTCGGCTTCCGCTTCCAGAGTCTCTTCTTCATAGTATGAATTAAGAATACTCAAGATCTTATCGATCGTTTTTACGCCAAATCCTTTTAATTCAGACAATACTTCTCTTCCAGCATCTAAAACTTCATCGGCGGACTCATACCCGGCTGCCGTGAGTTTCTCGATCATCGTTTTTGTCAATTCCGAAACATCCGCTAATATCAACTTCTCTTCTTTTTGTTCACCAATTTCCCACTCTGACTCTTTAATGGTCGTAATTTCATGACCGGTCAGCATGGAGGCCAATTGTCGATTCTGCCCTCCCTTGCCGATGGCCAAAGATATCTGGTCGTCTGGTATTACGGCAGTTGCTGTCTTATCTTCCTCTTTGATTATGGTTTTAAAAGGTTTCGCCGGGCTGAGGGAACGATTGATAAATATTTCGGGTTCACTGCTCCAGTTGATCACATCGATTTTCTCATTATTGAGTTCTTTCACAATGGCTTGAATTCGCACCCCTTTCAGGCCAACACAGGCTCCTACGGCATCGATACGTTTATCGTTTGAAAAAACGGCCACTTTTGCCCGATCTCCCGGAAAACGGGCAACCTTTTTCAACTCAATGATTCCATCATAAATTTCAGGTATCTCAATCTCGAACAATCGAATCAGGAATTGGGGATCGGTGCGAGAGACAATCACTTCCGGACCTCGCCCCGTTTGACTCACCTCTTTTATCACCGCTCGAATGGTATCTCCCCGATGCCACCGTTCATTATAGATTTGTTCAGAACGGACCAGGCTGACTTCCATATGTTCAACAGAAATGAGAATTTCATCACGATTGATCTGGCGAACATCACCAATAACGATTTCGCCAATTCTGTCTTTAAACTCGCTAAAAAGAATTTCTTTCTCAGCTTCCCGTATTTTCTGATTCAAACCCTGTTTGGCAGATGTAATAAGGCGCCTGCCAAAGGTTTCAGGATCAATCATTTCAACAAATTCATCCCCTACCTCCAGATCCGGTTCTGTCTCATTTGCTTTTTCGAGACTGATCTCTGTGACCGGATCTGTCACTTCTTCCACAATGTTTTTTATCTGAAGGACCTCGACCTCTCCCTTGTCAATATTTACAAAGATATCAAAATTATCAGCGGTACCGAACTTCCGCTTAATCATTGTTTGGAAAATGTTCTCCAGAATTTCACACAAGACTTCTCGGCTGATATTGCGTTCTTTTGCGATCTGATTGACAGCCTCTACGATATTGATATTCATGGAAGATCATCCCTCCTTACTTCCATTCCAACAGGATTTTTGCCTTCTGGATTGTTGCTAATTCTACTGATATTGTCCTATCCTTCGTCTTTAAAATAACAGCGTTCTCGTCTGTTGTCAGGATCTTACCTTCATCATATTGGACTGAACCTTCAAGTTTGAAATGGACACCGACCATACGACCCCAATTTCTGTTGAAATCTGCCGCATTTTTCAGAGGCCGGTCCACACCAGGAGATGATACCTCTAAACGATATTGATTGAAGGGTGATTGTTCTCCCTCTAATTCCATCAAATCAGAAAATTTTCGATTGATGTGTGCACAATCCTCTATGGACACGCCTCCTTCACTATCAATGAACACTCGAACCGTTTTTGAAGGTTTACGTCCGACGAGCACCATATCAACGAGTTCGAAGCCCTCGTCTTCTAACGCCCTGTTTAATAAATTTTTCAATCCTTCCTCTTCAGTACTCGGCATTGCCTTACCCACACATAAAAAAAGTGGGTGCCTTACCCACTTCGAATTAAAAATATAAAAAATAATTTCTTATTTTGCAAGGAAAATATATGAGAATGCGTATTTATTCTCAAATGATTTACAAGGACTCGAATAGAAACTCCGCTTCTTGTTTTATACTGGACGCTTCGTATTTTTCAATTATCAGTTTGTAAATCGCTTTTCCTTTTTCAAACTCCTGAGCCTGCACATAGCACCTGCCCGCTTCCTTTAAATAAAATGGTGCATTAAAAGATTTTGAGAATTTCATTCCCGCATCCTCATAGAATTGGGCCGCCTCCTTGATTTGATCTGTGGATTCACGGCATGCCGCAATGCCAGCTAAACTGGATGCCGAAAATACTTTATTATGGGCATAATCATCGATATACGCCTGGTAATACTTTTCAGCGTTCTCGTAATCTTCGGTTTCAAAATATGAATTTGCAATAAAAAAAGTCGCACGACCAGCGGCTTTCGTTCCAGAATACGTTTCGAGAATAATATTCAGATCGGCTATCGCTTTGGTATAGTCATTTAAAAAATAGGATTGCTCCACGACTCCCAGTCTTCCCATGGCCGTTAATTCGGCGCTTCGCTTACTTCGAACCATGAAGACACTGATTACGATAACTGCAAGAACGATGAGACCGGCAATATTCAGTTGTTTTCCGTATCTCTGTATAAATTTCTGGACACGTACATAGGCTGTGACAAGCCCATCCTCTTTAATCTCTCTTTTTGTTAATTTTTTACTGGGACGTAACATTATGACTCCAAAGCATTGGAAAATTCCAAGCTCATTCGGGTTTATAATTTTCTTCTAACACATCCTTAACTATTTTCGAAACTGTCGTCTGTAGATCTGCCGGTTTGGTAAAGAATGGTTCCAATACTTCGGCCTCATCGGCATAACCGGTCATCAAAACAATTTTTTGTTCTGGATTTTTCTTGCGTATTTCATTGGCCAACTCGAAACCACTCATTTTTGGCATTCGAATATCGCTAATCACAAGGTCTGGTTTGAATCGGTCCCACTCCTCCAGGGCATCTTCACCGTTGAAAGCAATCCGAACTTCATACCCTTTTCTTTCCAGAAACCTTGCATAAACACGAGCGATGGTATCAACGTCATCAACGACCAGAATTTTTGATTTCATCCGAAACTCCTCAGTATTGTTCTGAGCACAGTGTTTTTTATTGGAAAAAATACTGTCAATTATTTTTTTATTTCTATCTTTTATGCCAAACGAGATTATTAAATATATATAATTGATTTACGAAATGCAATAAGAATTTACACGAAAGAGTTCCGAATAGGAAATGTTACAAATTCTTAATGGACCAATTTCTGCATCTCATCATCCGAACCCGTCATCTCCCAGCGAAGGAGAGAGGCAGGTATCACACCCATAGCAAAATATTCGTCTAAAAAATCCTGGAGTCGGAATCCTTCTCCAATTTGAGTGACACTGTCGGCGATAAGCCTGTCCAACTGTATCTTACCGATGACGTAGCTTGTGCCATACCCAGGCTGTGAGAGATAAAGCGCATAATCCCCAATAAGTGTGTTGCTTGTAGGGCGCACAAATCCGCGGGGTGTTTTCTCGACTGCATAATCAATCGCCTCCTGGAGAGTGAAATCGCCCGAGTGGAGTTTCAATCCGCCCAACGCCCGGATCGCCCGAAAGGCCAACATGATGTGCACCAGCTCTCTGGCCCGGGGGTGCTCCTGTAAAATGCCTGCCTGCATCATCAGCTCTTCAAATCCCGTGGCCAGCCCTTCCGCACGACTGTCCCAGATATTATACAACAGTGCCTTTCCGCGTATGGGGTGCATATTGAAGGCCTCCCGCTGTTTCTCGAGCCAGTGGATCTGGTGGCAGAGTAAAGGCAGCGGATCCCGGTAATTCACATGTGTAAAAAAATCCAGTCGTTCAGGAGGGATAAATGAACGAACCTCATCGTTCAGTCGCATGTATTCGGGTACCGTGAATATCTCTTCGTTCCGTAAAAAATTCATGAACTCGGCCACAGACCGTTTGTATCTTACCTGCATTGCCCTCAACGATCCGGCCGGCTTCAATTGCGGAAGGTTTCGGTTCCTATGTTCCTCCAGGGCCAACGCTGTTAGTGACCGTTCCAGTTCCCGTTCTATTAAATCGACCTGGTCCTGCCATGTATATGGTACCAGATGCACTTCCTTCATGTATCGGTTGAATTCATCCACACCGATACCCGAATACGGATTCATACCCTCTCGTTTCCCCTCCAGCCAGACAATGAATTCGTCTACTGCCAGCCGGGCTTTTTGGGCCAGGTCGGCCAAATTGGGATGGCTGGATTCCAGTCGACGTGCCAGATTTGCCAGGTTGTTGCTTTCCCGCTTCTTCTGACGAATACCAAAAAACCACAGATCCCCAGCCTCTTCCACCAGGTTCTGCCTGGCCTGGGACAGAATGTCTGGAATGGCTGCCATTTTCTCACGAAAAATGGTCTGGGCATTTTCATCTAAAGGGAAGCTATGTTCGAAGACATTCAGGACACCGTAAATTTCCGGACCCTCTCTGGCAGGTACGTCCGGCTCTGACATCTGGATCACTGCGTAGAAGATGGGATTCCGTGCCCAGGGTCTGAGAACGCGATGGTCGAACTCCAATCCCTTTATCTCTGCCCGAACGATCTCATAATCCACTCGCCGAGGAATGGACCAGCCACTGGTATCGATGGAAGACAACCGATTTTCGAAAACCGGAATACGACGCCTCTGTTCCACCATTGCCGATTCAGTGTAGACTGGCACTCCGTTTATGACGTCCGGTTTTTGAAACTCACGCCATTGCTTGAAGAAGCTCACCAGGTCTTCGTATTTATCGGAGGTGGGTGCTTTTTCATTATTTCTACAAGTCGTTAATCCCACTGCCATCGCGACACAAAACATCAGGAGAACAAGATGGTAACGGATAGTCATGGTTGGACCTCCTATTTTTGACATCGGTTTAGCTTTTTCGCTATATTAAACCTTCTTGGTTAATTGCGCCAGGTATTCGCTGCTTTCCTCACGATGGACAATCTCGCATGCCCATCCTGCTGACTCGGCATGGGCCTTCAATGATTCTGCATCCACGTGTACCCAGCCACAGTATGGTCCTGTCTTTCCCCGAAAATCAAACTGTAACCGGATTTCCCCAATGTACCTCCCCGCTTGACGATTGATCAATCGCAGTGAGAAAAGTATAGTCGTTTCTTTCTGAAAAATCAAGAGAATATTGATAGTCCCCTGGTTTATGAAATCATGGGATAATGCGATGGGGTTACTTGTACCCCAGGCAGGAGTCGAACCTGCGGCCAATGGTTTAGGAAACCACTGCTCTATCCTCTGAGCTACTGGGGCATGAACAATAAATCAATTTATTAAAGTGATGGAAAAAAGGCAAGTCCTTTTTATCATTGAAATTTCAATATCTCTTGATTCTTTACGAATTCTTTATTAATATGTGGTTTAAAGTAGAATTTTTAAATAACAAATTTCAAAGTCCAAATACCAAATAAAAACCAATGGAGATATACAATATGAATGAGCTAACCCACTCGGATATTTACAGTCACATCGAAAGTTACCGTGAAGAAATTGTTCGAATACAGACCCAATTAACCTCGATCCCGGCTCTCGGTCCGGAAAACGGGGGTGACGGTGAAGCGGAAAAAGCCGAATACATAAAAACATTACTGGAACAATTAAAATTCGACTCCATTGAAGAACTCAACGCAAACGACGACCGTGTCAAAGCGGGATACCGGCCCAACCTGCTGGTAAAGATCAATGGAAAATCCCATGAAAAAACCATCTGGATCATGTCGCACATGGATATCGTTCCACCGGGAGACCTTTCACTCTGGAAAACCGATCCATACCAGGTCGTTGAGAAGGACGGCGTACTCTATGGACGGGGTGTTGAGGACAATCATCAGGGATTTGTTTCTTCATATTTTGCGGTGAAAGCGATGAGAGAGAAAAATGTCGTTCCTGAGTACGATTTGGGCCTGGCCATCGTGTCCGATGAGGAAATGGGGTCCGGATACGGCATCGAATACGTTTTGGACAAGGGCAAAGATCATTTTCGTCATGATGATCTCATCATCATTCCAGATGCCGGCAGTCCCGATGGGACCATGATCGAAGTGGCTGAGAAATCCATCTGTTGGATCAAATGCGAAACCATCGGCAAACAGACCCATGGGTCCACTCCTGAAAAGGGCATCAATGCTCATAATGCGGCGGCCCATTTCATCGTCAAGATGAACGAACTCTACCAGCGCTATGATCTTAAAGATCCCCTCTTCGATCCACCCATATCCACCTTCGAGCCGACCAAAAAAGAAAACAATGTACCCAACATTAACACCATACCGGGAGAGGACATCATTTATTTCGATTGCCGGATTCATCCCGATTATCCGGTGGAATCTTTCCAAAACCAGGTTCGGGAATGGGCCGATGAGATCGAAAATAAATTCGGCGTCACCATCAAACTCTCCTACCCTCAGATCATGTCTGCGCCTCCCTCTACCCCACCCGATGCTCCGGTGGCCCAGGCCCTGAGAAAAGCCATCAAGGAAATCATGGGACGAGAAGCGAAGACTCTGGGTATCGGTGGCGGAACCGTTGCCGCCTATTTTCGGCGTGTCGGTCTCCCGGCGGTATGCTGGTCCACCATCGACGATACGGCCCATGAACCCAATGAATCATGCCGGATCGACAATGTCATCAATGATGCCCGGGTATTCCTCCATCTATTTATGCAGAAATAACACATGGCAAAACCCAACTGGCTGAGATTACGTGACCGGGAAATAGACTGGGGGGTCTTCCAATACCGCAACCAAATCATCCAGACCATGCGGTCATTCTTCCAAAAACGGCATTTCCTTGAGGTCGACGGTCCTTTGCTTACCCCCTATCCCACTCTGGACGCCAAC
>CAZYTI010000072.1:9118-10315 GCA_964650065.1 uncultured bacterium | reverse complement strand
ATTTGTAGGGTGCCAAATTACTCCCCACTCACCCAACTTTTAACATACAAGGACACAGAGAAATGATTAATATTATATAATTTAAATAGATATTTTTTTCTCAGTGATCTCTTTGGTTCAATCTTTAGTTCCAGGAGCATCGTCATTCATCCCTGATAGATTTGAGTGATTGCCTTTCCTGTTCGGCCAACGCCTTCGATGATCTCATCCTCATTGAGCGTTGAAATTGTTCATTTGGATTCTTTTGTCGAGAAAGGAACGGATTTGTGAATATAACTGATCCATGTGATCTGAGGGAGGTAATGTATCATAAATCAGTTCCATATACCTTCGTGCTCGAATAAGCTGGAATGTCCTCGGAAAGTTCACATCGTATATCCATCCCATCTGCATCAATTTGAAATCGTTCAGTGATTTCAGGTCGGTACTCTGCACCTTCTTTTCTGCCAGTACATTTATAAGCACTTCATCGGAGATTTCATTTGTATCTGGAAGACCCAGTTCGATGGTTTCATTTTTTTCGCCTTCAGGATTGTGGTAATACTCTGTGACAACGCGCCAGATATCCAGCTTGTCTGCGTCCCTGAGGAGGCGGCAAAAAAACCAAACACGTTTTGGTTCATCTGCAGGAATTTCGATTCGATTATGGAGGGATATCGTTCGAAAAATCAGATCTGACGCTGAATCATCCAGTGCCGACAGAATACGATGGTTACGAAGTATGCTGACACCCAGTGTAGCATGGTTTTCTGACAGAAGATCGGCATAGGTTCTATAACGTTTGTATTGTTCGAATCGGCCGATATCGTGAAATAATGCGATGGCTTCTGCCAGCCGGAGATCGTCATCACTCAGATTGAGGGTCTGCCCAATACCATCGATCTCACGACAAACCCGTCTTGTATGTTCAATTTTGATATCGATATTTTGCTGATATTTGGGTTCGTTCGAGTGAAAAGATTGCACATAATTTTCAAACCACGAATGGAATGATTTGAGCGTTTCTTTATCCATAAAGATTCCGGTCATTGATTTGGTACGACAATGTTGAAGAGGTTATTCTCAAACAATGTTTTGTTAAATTTTGTGATATCATTTTTCAACAGACGATTCAACTGGTCCTTGTACTTTTCCAGCTTTTCATGGTGCATTGCATACACCTCAAGCTGCTGCGTCGTTGGTGGAAAATCACCCGTT
>CAZYTI010000072.1:0-9108 GCA_964650065.1 uncultured bacterium | reverse complement strand
ATGCACCAGTCGCCCGCTTGCACGCCGTTGGCCAGGCTCATGAGTTTGGAATAGAGCATGGTCGAACCCCTCAGGTCATCGGCACCGGTACCCGTCAATGTCAGCTGGAAGAAGTTTTTCTCGATCTCGATGCATTCCTTGTCCAGTTCCTGGGCATGCGTTATGTAAGTTTTGAGGGTCGAATCCTCTTTTAACATGGGGATGAGGTTGTCGATCTGCCTTCGAATCCATTCCAGTTGGTTGACCATTTTGGCGATAGCAGAGAGGTCGTCACGTATTTTGATGGCCAGGTCGACCTGCTGTCTGATATCCTCGATGGTACTCTTTGTATTGGGATCTTTCCGCACGTCCAACGTTTGCGTCACTGTTTTTTCACCTAACGTCAGCTTGACGGAATAGGTGCCGGGAGCGACCCGGGGGCCGATGAATCCTTTCTGGCCCCAGGTGACCAGTGTGCGCCATCCCTTGGTTCCGTATCGCAGCCGTTCCGGCCCATGTCCCTCTCCGGGATGTCCCAGGGGGGGCGTTCGCAATTTAGGTTCCGTGGCTCTATCGTGGCGCAGATCCCACCAGACGCGGTTGATACCTTTTTTCTTGGAGAATTTTTTGATTTGACGGATATTTTGCCCCGATTCGTCCAGTATGGTGAGTGTAATAGAATCCCTGGGAGCGGTTTTAAAATAGTAGTGGATGGATGCACCATAAGGTGGATTTTTCCCATCTGCATCGGTTCTGGTGCTCATGGTACTGTGTATCTCTTGAAACCGGTAGGCGGGTCTCGGTTTGAAAAGATGGATGTCGGCTTCGATGATGTCATCATTGATTTCACGCAGAGGTGTTATATCGTCTAAAATCCAGAAACCGCGTCCATACGTTCCGATGACCAGGTCGCTGAAGTGCTCCTGGACCAACAGCCAATGCACCGGGGCGTGGGGGAGGTTGTTCTGCAGGGAGAACCAATTTTTTCCATCGTCGTAGGTAAAATAGACCGCATTCTCTGTGCCCAGATAGAGCATGCCCTGTCGAATGGGGTCTTCGTACACACAGTGGGCATAGCTGAGCATGCTCCTGGGTATATCCTCGCTGATGAGTTTCCATTTTTTCCCATAGTCGGTCGTTTTAAATACATAGGGATCCCGGTTATTCATTTGATGGAAGTCTACTGTGATGTAGCATGAACCTGCATCGTATCGGGAGGGTGCAATATTGCTGATGGTTCCCCACTCGGGGAGTTTGGGTATATTCTTTGTGACGTTGATCCAGTTTTCTCCTCCGTCCTGGGTCACGTGTACCTGTCCATCGTTGCTTCCTGCCCAGATCAATCCTTTTTGAAGCGGGGATTCGGCGATGGCAAACAAGGTACAGCCGAAATCGACACCGATATTGTCGATGGTCAGTCCTCCCGAGGTCACCTGACGACGCTTATCATTTGTCGTTAAATCGGGACTGATGACCTTCCAGGTATGACCTCCATCGATGGTGGCATGCACAAATTGACTTCCCACGTATATCCGGTTATGATCATGAGGCGATATTTCAATGGGGAAGGTCCAGTTCCATCGGTATTTTAAATCGGTGGGAGGCCATCCCATGGGTTCGTCGGGCCAGACTGTGACATTCCGGGAGTATCCGGTGCGGAGATCGTAACGCGTCAGGAAGCCGTCGTAGCCTGCGGACCAGACGATGTTGTTGTCCACCGGGTCGACTTTGGTGAATCCGCATTCGAATCCGCCTACTTCGTGCCACAATCCCGTGGGAATGGTCCTTCCGGAACGGCTGTTGCTGGGTCCCATGGCCGAAGGTCCATCCTGGCGGTTGCCGTAAACATTGTAAGGAATCCGGTTGTCCACTTCCACATGGTACATCTGGGCGATGGGCAGGGCCGGACGGTGCCAGGTTTTGCCATGATTCACTGAGATTCCGGCTGTAAAATCGTTACCAACGGCCATGCGATGGGGGTCCATGGGATCGATCCACATGTCATGATCGTCACCCCCGATCTCGGGTACTCGCGTAGCCGTCTTCCCCCCATCTGTGGATTTGAAAACACCGTGGGCCAGGAAATAGACTTCATCTTCATCCACGGGTGAAACCACGCATCGTGTGTAGTAGTGGGGGCGCTGGGTGTATTCCTGATCGTGGCTGATGAGCTTCCATGATCTGCCGCCATCGTCTGACCGCCAGAGCACGCCCTTGAATTCAAACTGGGGTGTTTCGATGAGGACGTACATGCGCTCTGAGTTGCTGGGAGCAATGGCGACACCGATTTTTCCCAGGGGCGGCCTTGGTAATTTGCTCCCGGTGAGTTTTTTCCAGGACGTACCGCCATCCCTGGACATAAATAAACCACTTCCCGGACCGCCGCTTTTTCGAACCCACGTCTTCATCTCGATCTGCCACATACCGGCCAGGAGTATGCGGGGATTATTGGGATCCATGGCGATATCCGAGCACCCGGTGTTTTCATCGACAAAGAGGACCCGCTCCCAGGTCTTGCCACCATCCATGGTCCGGTATATGCCCCGTTCCTGCTGCGGGCCGTAACAATGTCCCAGGGTGGCTGCGAAAACGATATTGGGATCTCTGGGATCGATAACGATGCGTCCGATGCGTCCCGTTCTTCCCAGCCCCATGTGCATCCAGGTTTTACCGGCGTCGGTGGATTTATAGATGCCATTGCCGATGGAGATGTTACTGCGGATGAAGGTCTCCCCGGTGCCTGCCCAGACGACATTGCGATCCGAAGGAGCAATGGCCAGTGAACCTATGGAGGATACCTTGAGACTGTCCGAAATGGGATTCCAGTGAATACCACCATCGGTGGTTTTGAAAACGCCACCGGAGGCGGCGCCACAATAGTAGATGTTGGGATTACCCGGTTCCCCCACAACTGCGATGACCCGGTTGCCCACAGGACCGATATAACGGTACTGAAGCGATTTGTAGATGTCAGGGGTAATATCCTGAGCACAAATGGGCAATACGAAGCAAAACACCAAAAGGAGAATGAGGTGTTTATTGTATGATTTTGTTTTCATTGTGCTTCTCCCACAGAATTATGTCTTAGAAAAAAATAAATAAAATGAATTTAAAAAAAATGATCCTTGCCTCCACTTGGGTGTCGTAGGTAAATATTTTGCCAGAAACCAGTAGCCAGTAACCAGAAACCAGTAAAAGACGAGACTGTAAACCATCATTTTTGTTGTCGATTTAGAGCGAACACCAGTTTTTTTAAGCCCCCCTGCGTGATGCTAATCCCCAGAAATACGATGATCACTCCGATGATTGAGCGGATCGGGATCATTTCACGAAATACGATGTAATCGGCAATAAGTGCGACGACCGGTGTGATGTATATGATGAGAGAAAGGGAGATGGCACTCATCTTTTGCAGCAATCTGTAAAAGAGCACGAAGGCAAATGCCGAACCCACGATCCCCAGATAGGCTACGGATGAAATAATCCGCGTGTTGAGTCGGATGTCGCCAATATCCTCAAAGGGCAATCCAACCAGGAAGAGGAAGAAGACCCCGATATACAATTGATGGAAAGTGAGTGTGATGGGATTCATTTTTGGTAAATATTTTTTTATGATGACCAGAGACATGGCTGCACTGGCTGCACTAAGGATCACTGCAGAAGAGGCCAGAAGCACCAATCGGTTGAAATGGGTTAGCGCGAGCTGGTCGTAAAATACGATGACGATACCCAAAAAACCGATGATGAGTCCTGAAAAAGTGGTCCAATGAAATTTTTCATGACGAAACAGAAAATTGGTCCAAATCGAAGTGAAAAGGGGAAAGGTGGCGAAAAAGATGGCGGCCAAACCGGCATTGATGTGTTGTTCGGCCCAGTAGATGAGACCGTAATCTACTGGGTAGACGAGAAAGGCACTTATGACCAGTATGCCAAACTCACTGCGCTTTATCCGGACGGAAATTCTTTTACAAAGGATATAGAGAAGCAGGGTGAACCATGCGGCTGAAAAGCGAATGCCTGCTCCGATAAAGGGCGGTAACCCCTCCAGGGAAAATTTAATGGCCAGCCATGTGGTACCCCAGACGATGCATAGAAAGATGAATCCCAATACAATCATGGACTCAGCTCCCCATCATTTTTATTCAAAGGTGGAAATCCATCGGGCGGTTTTCGATGCCTGGTTCCCTGTTCGTAGGCGTAGGCAAATTTGATCAATTCCGGCTCGCCAAATAGTTTTCCTATTATTTGTAATCCTGCAGGCAGATGGCCGTATGTAAATCCCATGGGCACTGTTATTGCCGGCAGTCCCGTATGGGGTGAGAGGATCTGGCTGTTGTCACCGGCCGGGCTATCCATATCACCCACTTTTCTCGGGGGATTACTCCATGTGGGGAAGACAATTGCATCCACGCCCTGGTCATCCATGGCTTTTAGCACGGCCTCACGAAACCGGATGTTACGTGGATCGCGAAAGAGATCGAGGCTGGGTGGGTCACGCTCCTCGGGTGGGGTGTCTTCTCCAAGCGCACGTTTTAGTCGGCCTTCGATATAGGGTGAGTAAAGACCTGCATTGAATATTTCCTCGATGGTCTTGTACGGGGCCTTCTCTCCGAGTGATGCCAGGTAATTGTTCACATCGTATTGAAAATGGTTGCTCCAGAGACCTCTGCGGAGTTCATCAAAATCGGGTATGACAAAAGGATCGACGATCCTGGCTCCCAGTCTTCTCAGATCGGTGATGGCTTTTTCCATGAGCGCTTTGACTTCCGGATCGATGGATTCGGTCTCGATGTAGGTTCTGAACACACCGATACTGGCCCCTTTCAAACCATCTCTATCCAAAAATCGTGTATAATGATCGGATTTTTTCCCTCTGCCATGTTCGGTGATGGGATCTGCAGGGTCGTATCCGGCGATGACTTCAAACACCCGCACAGCATCTTCAGCGGTACGGCACATGGGGCCACCAATGTCGTTCCGCAGATAGAGGGGGATGATCCCGTCACGGCTGGTGAGTCCCATGGTCGACCGGATGCCCACCAGACAATTGTGGGAGGAGGGTCCCCGAATGGAATTGCCTGTGTCGGTTCCGAGCCCGACGACACCCAGATTGGCTGCCACTGCCGCTGCTGTACCGCCACTGGAGCCGGCCGGAACGCGCTCAAGATCGTAGGGATTCCGTGTGGTCCCCAAAATGGAACTTTCGGTCACATAAGGACTGAAAGCCCATTCGGCCATGTTGGATTTGGCCAGGACGATGGCTCCGGCCTCCCGAATTTTCCTCACCTGAAAGGCATCATCGGGCGGAAGGGAACCCTTGAGGGCGATGGATCCCGCGGCTGTCTGCAGATCATGTGTGTCGTAGTTGTCTTTTACGATGACTGGAATGCCGTGGAGGGGGCGAAGTTGACCTGTTTTTTGAAACTCGTCGTCCAGTTCTTTTGCCCGCTTGAGTGCGTTGGGATTGACGATCACAATGGCATTCAGATTTGCGGATTTATCGTAGGCTTCGATACGTTTGAGATAGGATTCGACCAACTGACGGCTGGTCAGTTGCCCCGCTTTCATGGCCCGATGAATTTGGGTAATGGTCGTTTCTTCGATCTTGAATGTGTCTTTTGGGGTGGTACACGATAGAAGGGTGATCGTTATAATGAGAAACATGAAGATGATTCTAACAGAAACCTTTTGTTTCACCATGGCTTATCTCCTATCCAAAATATGTTCATTTCCCATTTTTCTACCGGTTTGCCCTCATTTGACGCATCTTCTCCCGCATTTTCTCCCGGTCATAGGTGGTGGCGATACTTTCATACCCTTTCCAATTTACCGAGGCCAGACCGAAAATGTAATAATCCTGATCCCGATTTTTAAGACGAATTGTATGAACTTTACCCCAGAAACGATGGTTTTGATCTTCAGGAACGGGGAAAAACCGGGATTCGGTCCAGTAACCGGAATCGGTTTCCCTCATAAAAATTTTAAATCCCCTGAGATGCGCTTTCGGTTCATCACAGATGAAGGAGATGACGGTCTGATACACCGAATCTCTGGAGATGGACACTATGGAGGGGGGTGTTGGAGAGTTGCCCCAGTAGGCTGCGATGGCCGCATTGAGCTGGGTGGTTCGGGTAAAATATTCGAAGGACATTTTATCCGGGGTGTCGGTGGATGAATGCTGTATTCCATAATGTTCATAGGGTTCGGTGAATCGGACACCGGCAAAATCCTCCCGAATGAAGGGAGAGTGATCCCCACCGCGTCCGAACCGATCCAATCGGAAAATCATTTTCAGCTTGAGGGGAGGGAAATAATTCTCACTGATCTGATTGAAATAGAGGGCCAGGTTCCGGGAAGGGGAATCCACCGGATCGGGGGAGAAGCAGCGAAGTAAAGTGTTATCGGATTTGCCGTCGCCCCCATGAATATTGCCGATCATGTCATTGGCAATGACACCCTCAAGATTCATCCCTTTTTTCCTTGCGGTTTTTGCGATGTGTGTGGAACCCATCAATCCCTGTTCTTCGCCCGTGACTGCGGCCAACATGATCGTGTTGAAGAATTCCTCTTTGGCAAGAACCCGTGCCAGCTCAAGGAGCGCGATAGTGCCGCTGCCGTCATCATTGGCTCCAGGTGCAAAACCTTCTAAATCCATTCCCGATTCGTTGCGGGAATCGAAATGACCATTGATATGGAGAATTCTGTCTGATCGTGTTCCCGGGATTACAGCAATGACATTCGCCATCAACACGGAGTCGACTTCCATACTGCGTTTGAGTCGGGAGGACAGGTTTTGGTAGAAATAGTCGTAATACACCTTCATCCGGCCTCCGTTTTCCCGGTTGATTTTCTGAAATTCACCGTAAAGCCATCTTCGAGCGGCTCCAATTCCCCGGGTATCTGATAATGTATCTGAAAATGTATTGCGATTATGAAAACTGACAAGTTTGTCAATATCAGCCTTCAGGCGGGCGGTTGAGACTTGCGATGTGATAGCATCAATTTTATTTCTTATTGGATATTCCTGGGATGCGACAGACGTTGTAACAATGAAAATTATAATTATTAATAACTTAGCTCGTATTTTCATTTTTGGAGTCCTCCCTCGATGTTGAAATGAAAAAGTGCTTCATTCTTCGATAATCAAAAATGGCAAATAGGTTATAAGCGATTCGATGAAGAACAATATAATAAATTTTGAGGAAAGTCTAAAAGATTTTATTTTTGTTCTCACTTTTCACTTGATTTAAACAGTATAAAAGGATATAATTAGGTATTCAGTTAGGATTAGATTTAACACTCGGATTGAAAAATATTAAGAAGGAAAATGAAAATGATTGAAACAAAGATAGCTGAAAAACTTGCCGAATGGTCAAAAAATTATGATCCTGAAAAGATCCTTCGCATTGACAAAAAATTTGTACACAAAGTCAAAGAAGAAAATAACTTCGTCTCACGAATCGAGCTTTTGAGTGAGGGCGATATCGATGTTTATTTGAGTCAGGTGGCGCTCAATATCAGACATCCTTTCTTTTTCGAACACGAATATGATCATGTGCCAGGACTGATGCTTATCGAAGCGGGAAGACAGATTGGCACTGCGATTGCCCATCTCTTTTATCAAGTGGCCTATGATATCGCTTTTATCCTCAATGAGATGAATATTCGATTCTTCAGGTATGTCGAATCGACCAAGCCGCTCTTTGTGAGGTCCATGGTCCGAAATAAGATGATGAGAAAGGATCAATTGATCCAGATGGAGCACGATGGCTATTTTATACAGGGTGATCATGAAGTGGCGTATATGGGGGGTACCTGGCAGATGTACGACAAGAAAATTATTGAGCGCATGCGGAGATCGGCCAAGGATATCAACGTGAGTATTGAATAGAAGATGAAACATTGCAAATATATCTACTGCAAACACATCTTTAATGAAAATTCTCCCCATTGTCCCATTTGTGGTTATCCTGTGGATGACGCCAACATCGAAGATGTCCGGGTCATCGAGAAAACGAAACCAGAACTGTCTGTCACATCCATTATCGACATGCATCAAATAATGATCAATAAGGAAGGCATTCTGGAGTTCCAGTTGGATCTCATGGATAAGTTGGGGGTTGAGAGGGCGCTTCTTCAATCGGTACCGTCCAAGGTGACTTCCATATGGAGCAACACCCAGTTGCTGGAAGTACAGAAGGCATATGGGGATCGGTTCATCGTATCCCATTTTATGGATCCCAGACATCCGGTGGCTCGAAAGCGACTGAGGGAATACAGGGAAAGGGGGGTGAGGGTCATCAAATTGCTGCCCTGTTTGGGGTATCAACCCGATGCACGACGGTGGGATCGTTTTTGGAAAACCATGGAGGATCTTCAACAGGTGGCCATGGTTCATACCGGATTCATCACTGCGCGTCACAAAGATGAGGAACGCGGTTCAGGAGTGTATTTAAATTCCAAGTACGGTCGACCGATCTTCTTTGATATTCTTGCTCGTAAATTTCCGGGGATACAATTTATCCTGTGCCATATGGGTGGGGCTATCTGGGTAGAAGAGGCTGTGGAAATGGTTAACCAGCATGAAAATGTGTGGGGCGATGTGAGTGGGTCCGGGATTGGTGCTCTGAAGAAAATCGTCCAGAATAGGCTGTCTGTTGATTGGACAAAACTCTTCTGGGGGAACGATTCTTCTCCCTCCTGTTATCCGTATAATTTAAGACTGTTTAAACATACCATGGAAGAAACTCGCATCTCCGAACTGATTCCCATGCTGCTTCATGACAATGCACAAACCTTTATTAAAGAATTTCTGTCATGACATCGCGTGTGAACCACCCGTTTTATCTCATACTCCGAACGATTTTAAAACATCCGATCCGATGGCATTTTCTCATCAAAGGATTCGAACTTCAGGGACGTGAGAATTTGCCCCGGAAAAGAAAATCCTGTATTCTGATTTGCAACCATGCGGCTTTCGTCGATTCCGTCTACATCATCTGTGCTGTTCGTCCCAGATTTACCATCTGTGGTGCCAAACCGAAATATTTTTCGAGCTTCTCCAAGCGTTTTATATTCAGGCTGGCCAATGTACTCAAAGTGGAGAAGCTCGAAAAATATTTCGGTTTG
>CAZYTI010000071.1:0-10467 GCA_964650065.1 uncultured bacterium | reverse complement strand
CGCGCTTTCAGGATCTGATCGGTGGTCCAACCTGCTTGAGCAAGCATATGGATGGCCCTACCATTGGGTGCTGTGACGCGGGTATAGCGGTCAAAGAGATTCCGCACGGCCGAGGGAACGTTATCCGGCAGCGGCACGATGCCTTCGGAAGATTCTGCAATGGAGATGTCGCAAAGGAGTTGAGCAACCTTGATCTCCGAGTCGGCCCCTGAGCATCCCAACATCAGGAGAGTGATTATGAAGCCGACACAAAGGTTCTGCAGCAATTTCATTTGGATCCTCCTTCCTCTTATCCTGGTAATGTTAAAAACTAACCACAGAGTCCACAGAGGTTCTTTCTTTTTCTCTGTGGCCTCTGTGGTTTCATATTTTCCTCTCCATATTTCATAAAACTAATAACACGACCTTAAAGATTCAAACAGACGACCTATGTTTCCGTTTCCACTACTGAGCAGGATTTATAAGGTTCTGGATGTCATCCATATTCACATTCCCACCGCTAAGGACACAAACAACAGTGGTCCCTTTCGGAAGGTGAACCTTATTGAACAACAGAGCAGCCAATGTCGATGTTGCTGCAGGTTCGGCCAAAACCTTACAGCGCTCCCAAATAAGCCTTAATGCATTCAAAATTTCTGAATCGGAGACAATTACCACGTCATCTACGAATTCTTGTACATGCACGAGTGTATATTCTCCTGCGAAGGGTGCAGACAGTCCATCGGCAACCGTGTTTACCCTGTCCAGATGCACAGGCTCGCCGCGCTGTAAACTCTGGCTCATAGCCGAAGCACCTTCCGGCTCAACTCCGATAATCCTCGTATCCGGCTTTCTCGCTTTTATTGCGGCGGCAATACCGGAGATTAAACCACCTCCACCAATCCCAACGATTACCACGTCCACGTCTGGTACATCCTCCACAATCTCCAACCCAATCGTACCGTGACCGGCAATAATCTTTGGATCGTCAAATGGATGAATCAGGAGGTAATCGCGTTCTTTCTGAATCGATAAACAGTACTCAAGCAAGTTACCATCTGTGAAGAGCACCTCGCCTCCGTAGTTACGGGTCGCCTCGACTTTACTTGCCACGTTATTAGCAGGCATTGTAATAGTGGCTGATATGCCAAATTGTGCTGCTCCCCATGCCAGTGCCTGGGCATGATTGCCTGCGGAAAGAGAAATTACCCCATTTTTTTTATCTTTTGCGCTAAGCGAATGTAACTTGTTCAGAACACCCCGGACCTTGAAAGAACCGGTCTTTTGGAAAAGTTCAAGTTTAAAATAGAGTTTTGTGTGAGTGCGTTCACCGAGGTAAGTTGAGCTGACGACAGGAGTACGATGCACTTTACCAGAAATAACATCACGCGCAGCAAGAATTTCATCATATGGAACAATCATTTTATTGATACTCATTTAAGAATCTTTCTTTTCTAATATACATACTCTGTATTAACTCAGAATCGAACCACTCGTATTCTTTCATCTCCTATAGGTGCCATCCGGCAATACCGACGGTAGTCTGTATTGCGGATCTGTCAATATCTGGTAGACAGCGGGATCTCCATTTTTCACTTTTTCTCTCGTATTCAATCTCCACTCATCCTGAATTCTCTCTAAACGTCCAGGGAAATCTTGTCCACCTAAAATGGACGTGAGAGCCCAGTAAGTATACTCCGCAACCTGGCATCCATAATCACACGTCTCATCATAATAGGAATACCAGGCCTCACCTGGATATTTCTCCGGAACCGTCTCAAAACGTCCTGCCCGGGCGATATCCATGGAGTTGGCAACTTCCGTCCCGGGGAACTCTCCGAAGATGCTCGGATAGGCAAAAGCATATCCCGCATGGGTGACTATATGTAATAATTCTTCCAGAGAAGCGTCAAATCGTCCGTTTGCCGCACCACCGGGTATGGTTTCTTCATCATACAAATCCTGTCCGATCATGTCTTCAGGTGGATTGGCTCTGAAAAACCTTCCGATGTCAGGACTGTCTCCTGTTTTCACCATGACCACAAATGCCTTATTCGACAGCATGGCGTCTAACACTTTCTGATTGTCTGCTTTGCCATCCTCGTCATTATCAAGATATTGAGCCAGTATATTTGCGGCATGAAGTAATTTTGTATCGCCCACATCGGCCATGGCGTATATCTTCACACCGAAAACATCGACAAAGTTACTGAATTGACCAAATGCAGCATGTGGTGGGTTGTAATTCTTTTTAATCGAAAAGATCGTCTTCGGCCCGCATCCGAAATTGTAGAAAATGATAATCAGAAATATGACCGATAATAAGTGTAATTTCTTCATTTAAATCACCCTTCAGCGATACAACCGTCCGGTTAGATGTTATTAAAATCCCTGTCTCAAGATAAATCCTTTTTGTCTCGTGTTGCGATCAGATCCCAATAATCATACCCGATACATGCGATGTATAACAGAGCTAACGTAATTTTCATCAATAGAAAATGTCCCATGATGATAGAGATCAATGTTCCCGTCATGAGCAGAGAAACACCAATCACGAGCATGAGTATACCGGTTACAGAGTGAGCAAACAATCTGAGAAAAACATTGTCCATGTTGATTTGATAATATTTACACCCAAAATGTCCGAAAGCCGCCAGTACAGACATAATCGACACCGCAACCAGGACACTTCCTGTCGATGTACTGTCAACATTAATATATTGGCAAAATCCGGATTGTACGGGTCGGATCAGTAAAAATAAGATTAAGAGTAACAACAGGTGCTTAATATGATTTTCGATAAATATTTTTTTCAATTCATACTTTCCCGAGAGTAACTTTTAATATTTGTTCGTTTAGATTCGGACCGCCCGAATCTGTTTTGGTACCAAATATAGATTCGCTAATATTTTCCCGATGAGATAGGCACATACTGCGGCAATGACACCGGGAATACGAATGTGAAAAACCGTGACATTTAAATTAATAATAATAGTTGCCTACTCTATTGCTGTAGCGACGGTAATGGGTTTTGTCTTTCTCGCATGGACGAGTATTCCCCGTTGAAAAGCAAGCCAAATCGTCAGCACCGGAAGCAATACCAATATTTTTAAAGGCAAATAGGATAAACTGGCCAATTCCTGAGTGAGACCGGATACGTTGCGAAACCATAATCTTGCCAGAGGGCTGAAAGCGACGATTGACAATCCCACTAAAACACCCAATCCGAGTATCACTGCAAAATTCCGGAGCATTTTATAATTCTGATTTTTCTCCCCGATGAGGGCAATATTGACCTCCTGGTAGGACAGGCCTATGCTTCTAAAGATAAACACCAAGGCATTTACCACAGGAAGAACGGCCAACGATTCAATGGCCATTCGACTCCGCCCAAGAAAAAACGTGGCTATTGGATGCACACCCAAAGAGATGAGCGATGTGAGCGCAAGGGGAATATAGAAGTGAATAATTGTTTTGTACGATAAGACAGTCTGGCTGCTCTTTCCGACAATCGATTCGGCCAATAGGGACTTCACCGGATTCTGCGCCATGATTCGGCTGGCACCGGCTTCGCAAACCACACCGACGACCAAAGCCATGGCCGCTGTATAGGCGCCGTTTAATCTCATGATATATCCGATTAAAGCCGTCACCAACATGAAGACCAAACGAATGACAGTTCCATAAGTTACTCGTCTCGTGAGATTGTTGCGGATTAAAATGCCTTGATAGAATCTCCGGTATCCAATGGCTCCTGCCCAGGGAATCATAATGATCGATGTCAAATGAGTCAGCCTCGCGATGGGGTTCGGGAGGCCTATTACATCTTCGGTAATAAAATAAAATATGAGGGGCGTGAGACACACAATCATTATTGCCGTAACCGATACATTTAGAATGAAAGTAAACTTTCTCAGTTTTAAATAGGCATCCTTATTCTTGACGAGAGCTGTCGAAGCACTCATCAGCATGATGACCGGGGCTTCAATGATCAGTGCAAATGAATACGCAATACCAAATGCCGCAAGATTGTACTTTGCTTCTCCCAGCCTGGCAATAATGGCCATTAAAAACGGTTGCTCAATGGTCATCATAAACCAGGTCAGCGCCAGAGGAATCCAAAAAATGAATATTCTTTTGTATGTCAAATTATCTGCTACAAACATTTATACTGCCGAAAAAATCATTTAAATAAAATTTGGTTGAACCGTTCGTATGGATACAATTCCTTCACATCAGAAAACGAAACTCGTGCTGACCACATGCAGGACAATTGCTTCTTTTCTCGATTTCAAAAAACTGCCAATTTCCACTCCAGACATCCACATTGATGAGCCTGCCCAGTAGTGATTTTTTCTTCCCGATGAGGAGCTTCAAACCCTCAGTGACTTCAATGGATGCAATTATACTCACGGCCGTTCCCAGTACACCGACTTCCTGGCATTTGGGGATATCCCCGGGTGATGGCAATTCATCGATAAAACATCGTAGGCAAGGCGTCTCAGAAGGAATAATCGTAAAACTCGTTCCATAAGTGGCGACGACCCCGCCATATATCCAGGGGATATCGAGTTTTACACAGGCATCATTGATGAGGAATCGGGTCTTCATGTCATCCGTACCATCGAAGACCAAGTCGGCTTTGTCGAAAATGGTTTCAATATTCCGGGACGTTAATTTTTCAACGAGAGGCTCAATCGATACTTGCGAATTCACTTTTCTTAATTTCTCTGCGGCTGCCTGTGCCTTGGGTAATTTTCGGATCACATCTTCCTCATCAAAAAGAACCTGCCGCTGAAGGTTGTCGAGTTCTACGATATCGTCATCTACAATAACAACCTTTCCCAGGCCCGCTCGCACAAGATAGCTGGAAATGACCGTACCCAATCCGCCGCAACCTACGAGTACAACTTTTGAATTGAGGAGTCTTTCTTGCTCTGATTCCCCAAATTCTTCTAACCGAATCTGCCTACGATACCGAAAAAAGAGATCGGGTTCATCCATTTTGATTAGGCCCTATTCTTAATTCTCTTTTGATATCGATGTATGATTCCGTATTCACATCCATTTCCGATTCAATTTATAAATGAGACAACGAAAAAAACCTCAAGCCATCACCCTCCGCCGCTGAATGGAATAAAGACGATGGTGTCACCTGGGTTGAGTCGTTTTCCACTTTGGATAAATTCGTGAGATAGGGTTCGGTTTATGAATATCCGAACGTATTTTTCCAAGTTTCCCTTCCAGGGAATCTGAAACCGGTCAATGATGTGTTCGATGGCCTGTCCCGGATCGGCAGGAAGCTCCATTTCTACATCCCTTTGGTTACCGGTATATTTTTGCAGGATGGTGATAAACTTGACCTTAACAGGAACAGTATCCTGATTCATGATTCGTCACATTCGTTTAGACAAATTGATGGATATCGTTTGCAGCCGCAAGAAATCGATCGATCTCCTCCGGCGTATTGTAATGCCCGGCCGAAAGGCGGACGCCATCCGGCCAGCCGAGGCCGTCCAGTGCATAGGTGGAGTACGAATCCCTAATCCTGGCCGCAAGACGAATGCCGTATTTATTGTTAAAATGGCCCATCGCCGATGGTGCATCCATTCCGTCAAGCTGAAACAGGAGGATACACATGCGATTTGTGATTTCTTCTTCCAGACCGCATACATCCACGTGGTCTATATTTAGTAAACCTGGAATCTGATCTGTACCGTGGAGTATCCGCTCGAGCAGAGCCATCATATGTCCATGAATCGCCTTTTTTGAAGCGACGATTTGTTCCCGCCTGTCCGTCGAATCCGTAAACCGGCTACCCAGCCAGCAAAGATAGTCGACGACGGCAGACCAGGCGGCCAACATGGCGTGAGGAGGAGATCCCAAAACCCAGTTTGTGTCGGGTTTGAGTATGAGATTTTCATGGGGTAGCTTGGCCAGTCTGTCGGAAATAAAAGCGAAACCAATCCCCTTCACACAATAGGCCTTGTAGGGTCCGAAGGCATATGCATCGGCCCCCATGTCCTCGACGTCGATGGGCCCATGGGGTGCATATTGAACAGCGTCCACCACCACATACAATTCCGGCCTGATCTTCCGGGCTTCTTCGATGATTTTCTTGGCATCGTTGACAGCACCGGTCTGATTGGATGCATGCTGAAAAAGAAGCAGGCTTGTATTCTTGTCGACTTTCTCAAGGATGGCTTCTTCAGGAACAGAACTCGTTTCTTTTGAAATTTCAGCGATCCGCAACTCTTTTCCCGTGTTTTCAGCGTAATATTTCGCTGCACTCAATGCGGCCGGATGTTCGAGCTGTGTGGTCACGACGTTATCGCCGGGAATGTGTGCGGTGACAGCATTGGCAGCTCGAAAAAGCGTATGCGTCGCGCTGTTGGCCGGGATGATCACCCCGGATTTGGCGCCAAGAAAGAGTTTGACATCTTCGATGCCCTTATCATAGGCCTTCACAACATAGTCGGAGGCTGGATTATACCTGAACAGCTCATCGGGCAAGGCCAGTTCCTTGCACATCGTTTCTAATACGGATTTGAGTCTCAGACCCCCGCCAGATGCTTCCAAATAAACACGTTGGCCCGTATATGGATCCCAATCCACATATAAGAAACGTCTTCGTATTTCTTCCTGGAGTTCCGAAGAAAAGAGACGCTTTGTTATATTGGTCATTGTTCTATCTCCTTCATAATTGTTTATGATAAACCTGACGTCTTTTTAGAATTGCGATAAATCGGCAATATTCAGATGATGTAATTTGGCCTCCTTGGGTACACCCGATTCGACATCCCATCCCATCATTTCATAGTAATAGTCCAACGCCCTCTCAAACTCCTTTCTGTCAAGCTTCTCACCTGTGAGCGATCCCATTTCAAGAGCCTCGAACATTCTGTCAGGAAGCATATCATCTTGCCGACCCAATCCCTCCCGGGTCAAAAACTGCCGAGCCAAAGTGGTCGTCCTCTCACCTAACAACATGATTTCAAAAAGACTCGTCTCCCAACCCGTAGCGTATCGCACCATGTCGACGACCTGATTCAGCCGGAAAAGCCTCGCAGGACCGGCCGTAAAGAAACACATCGACAGCGAATTCAAGAAACTGTAAACATGTTGATTATACACAAACCAGCTCACTTTTTTAGGAGTGAGACCCGGCTTAAGTGCCCTGGCTGGAACGCCTTTTATCACACCGATGGGATAAATATCCGGACAGGCCCACCCGCCTTCCTGGAACGGCATGTCATGAGCGGCCTCGATATGGTCGGCACCCGTGGGAGACAAGGCAAAGGCCAGTGCAATGTTGTTCTTGCCTCGGGGTTCATGCATGGCGAAAGCCTGCTTTTTCACGGCCATGACAAATTTCTCCGCCCCCTTGCCGATTTTTTGGGCAGCCCGGTAATTCCCCTCAGCCAATACAGCACCGAATCCTTCACGAAAAGCAATCTTATGGATCATCTCCAGAGCGGCATCACCATTCCCAAAGGATAAATCCATACCGTCCATCTCCTCCTTGGTGAGGAGACCTTCTTCATAACACTCCATGGCAAACGAAATGGCCATACCCGTATCGATCGTATCGAGGGAGTATTTGTTACATAGCTCATGGGCCTTGGCCAGTACTTCGATGTCGTCCACCAGCAAATTAGGGCCAAAGGCGCCCGCGGTTTCATATTGGGGTCCACCAAAGCGGGAATCGATGTTATATTTTCCGCCTTCGGCGATTTGCTTGCACACGATGGGACAGCTCTGACAGGTATAGCTGCCCTTTTTAATTGAATTCTTAAACGTATCGTACGACACCCCTTCGACCTTATCGAAGGCCCCCCCATGGAAGTTCTTCGTCGGAAGGACGCCATCCACATCCATATCCACCATATCCCATCCCAGCGTGCCTCCTTCTTTCAAAATCTGACACACAGGATGGTCTTTCATGTTTGTTAAAAAATAATTTTTAAGTTCCTTCAACCCATCCGGATCATGGAACTGCAACGGCCCTTTGCCTCTGGCAGCCACGGCTTTCAGATTCTTGGAACCGAACACGGCACCCATACCGGAGCGCCCGTTGGCATGCCGAAGGTCCTGGATCACACAGGCATATCTTACCAGATTTTCTCCTCCCTGACCAATGGCCACCATCTGGATTTTTTTATCATCCAGCTCCTCACGAATATGATCCTGGGCATACCCTATATCATTTCCCCAAAGATGAGAAGCATCCCTGATTTCCACCTTCCCCTCATTGATCCAGAGGTAGACCGGCTTGGCCGCCTTACCCCGAATGACCACGGCATCGAATCCGGCTTTTTTCAGTTCAAAAGCAAAAAAACCACCCGCTTCTGATTCACCAAAACCATCATTCAAAGGGGATTTTGCGGCAACGGTATAACGGTTTGCTCCTGCCAGTCCGGTTCCCGTTAAGATGGACGTTGTGATCACCAACACATTATCCGGGCCGAGAGGATCGACACCTTTTTCCATCTCGGTGAGCAGGAAATACGAGGCCATTGCACTGCCACCCATAAATGTTCTGTAAAAATATTCGTCTTTCTCCTCAACGACGTGGGTCTATTTATTGTGATTCACCTTTAATATTTTTCCGTTGTATCCGAAAGCCATAATTCAGCCTCCTTTTGAATGAAAAAGAATAAAATAGTTCTACAAAATACGTTCCAGTGCATCGAGTATACGAGCCACACTTTCCGGACGGGCGGTATGCCCCATCAGACCGATACGCCATATCTTGCCTGCCAGGGGTCCCAAACCGGCCCCGATTTCAATTTTGTATTCCTCACGCAACGCCTTACGAACGGATGCTTCATCAACGTCTTCCGGAACATAAACCGAATTCAGCATGGGGAGGCGATATCGGGGTTCAACAACCATCTTCAAACCCAATTTTTCCAATCCGGCAACGAGCACCTTATGATTGTCGAGATGCCGTTGGTAGACTTGTTCCAATCCTTCCTGCAGTATGAGATAGAGCGCCTGATAAAGTGCATAGAGCATATTGATTGGGGCCGTATGGTGATAGACACGTTTTTGACCTTCCCAGTACTTGACGATCATGCTCAGGTCCAGATACCAGTTGGGCACCTTCTTTTCTCTACCCTGAAGGGCCTTAACGGCTTTCCCGGAGAACGATACCGGAGCAAGACCGGGCGGACAGGAAAGACATTTCTGGGAACCGCTGTACAAGGCATCGATTCCCCATTTATCCATTTCGATGGCTGTTCCGCCCATACTGGTAACCGTATCGACGAGAAAAATACTCGGCGTATCTTTGATCCATTCGCCGATCTCAGCCACAGGATTACATACACCTGTCGAGGTTTCCGCATGAACGACAGCCACAATTTTGTACTGCTTCTCTGCAATTTTCGTTTTCACTTCGTCTACGATAACCGGTGTACCCCATTCAAATTCCAGGGTGTCGACTTCTGCTCCCAATCGTGAGGCGACATCCTGCATACGCATGCCAAATACCCCATTAATGAGAACCAATACCGGATCACCCGCCTCCACAAGATTGACAAAACACGTTTCCATTCCTGCCGAGCCGGTTCCCGACATGGCAGCAGTGAGCTTATTTTGTGTATTCAAAATTTGTTTCAACTGTTCCTTGATTGCATCCATTATTTTTAAAAAATAAGGATCCATGTGTCCGAGTGTTTTTTTACTGATTGCTTCATAGACGGATTCGTGTATGTATGAAGGGCCGGGGCCCATCAACAGAACGTCCTCAATGTGATCGAGTAGATTATCCATTTGCTTCCCCTTTTTTATTTTATTTATCAATTTTAGAATTATAAATACCAATGTCGTCCATAATTAAAAACGGACTTAAAGTTAAAAAAAAATGATGATAAAAGCCATAACCAAAATCTCAAAAAATATAAGATATATACCATTTAAAATAGCGATATTAATGCATCGTTTTGTTGGAAAACAAATGGAAACCGTACAGAATCGTTGGATAAGATCTATCCTGAAAATTGGAATGATTTTTTCTTATAATTACACGAAGATGAACCGGATTATAATTTAATGGCTTTGCGCTTTTACTTGTGTTGAATGTGCTTAACTATTTTCCTCCAGGTTAATCTAAAAATGACGAGCGAGGAAATTCCAAAAAATAGTAATCCCATAATGGCTGCTCGAATTTCTCCTTCAATGATGCTGCTTACTGACCATGCAATAGTAAAAAACCCTAAAGTGCAAGCTGTTATGATTCCAAATGTAGACAACCATGAAAGCTTGATTTGATTTTTAACAGTCCACCTTCTTACGGCCCAAACAAAGAGAACCATCGATGCTCCCAAAAAAAACCATAATAGCCCCATAAGGATACTCCTCTATGTAAGAAAAACTATATTCTTTCCCTACCCATGAAAGCCGTATTGTTAAAAATTAACCACAGAGCTCACAGAGAAATTATTAATATTATTTAAATTACGAGGCCTTATTTCTCTATCCCCT
>CAZYTI010000070.1:0-10537 GCA_964650065.1 uncultured bacterium | reverse complement strand
ATCTGAATGAAGATCTACAATGAAGGCGCTCAGTCCCTTAGAGCCTTGCTCTGGATCATGATAGGCATACACTAAAGCCACATCGGCCTGATGTGCGCAGGAGATCCATGTTTTGGATCCATTGAGGATGAATCCATCCCCTTCGGGTTTTGCCACCGATCTCATAGACAGTACGTCGGATCCGGAATCGGATTCGGTAATGGCAAAGCAGCCGATTTTCTTTGCCTTGATCAGATCGGGGATCCATTGCTTTTTCTGCTCCTCGGTTCCATGACGGAGTATGGAAAATGCGGTGCCCAAACATTGTGTGTTAAAGGTCACCCGCAGTGAGGATGACGCGCGTCCGATTTCCTCGGTTAAGAGAATCTGTGCAAGGATGCCCACCTGGGAACCACCCAATGCTTCCGGGATAGGGCATCCAAAGTAACCCAGCTCTCCCATTTTACGAACGACTTCAATGGGAAAATAGTGGTCCTCATCCCATTGGTCGGCGTTGGGTTCAATCTCTTTTTGTGCGAATTCACGGGCCGAATTTTTCATGGCCACCAAATCATCACTTAATTCAAAATCCATAGCATCATCCTCTTTTGAATAATTAAACCTTTGTGTCCGTGTCTCCTCGTAGCTCTTCATTTTTTTCGGGTCATTAAATTAGGGAGTCAATAATTCCCTGTGAATATTTAATTTTATTGGAATCGAGTTTTTTATCCTTATAAATGAAATTGACCATCATGCCAAAGGATTCATCCAATCCTTTATCGGTCAGGTTGGCCAGGTAATTAATACTCCCGATACTGGCCCCATTCGACAGGTGAAAATTGGCGACAGTATCCAAAGCTGCATAACCAATTTGGTCGGTTTCCCGGTCTTTTTTCTTTTCTTTTATCAGATAATATTTACACAGTTTTACAAGAGGCTCTTCGATATTCTTTATAAAAACCGGGTTCGTAAACCATTTATTGGAGTTAAGAATTTTCAACAGCATTTCCGAGAACGAATCATTTTTATCGGGATTCAATCTTTCATATTCTTTCCTGATCGAGTCGATATTTTTAAGTGGAAAATCACTGTTTTTCTTCGAAGTATCATCCAACATCTCTTTTGAGAGCGAGAAAGAGGCCATCGGATCCAGAACAATGGTTTCAAAATATTTTCTTAACCCGGGTACCGGACTCAATGTAGAAAACGCTTCAATATGAGGATAATGAAATTTAATATATTCCTTTGCTCTTATTATCATTTTTTCACCAAGCCCTATGCCAGCCAAGGACTTAAATGTTATGTTCAGTGAATAAAAAATTGCTGTGTCAGCCTTCTTCAGGTCTACACGAAGCTTATTTTCACCGATGATATCGTGAATTGATTTTATCAAACCTCTGGAAAGGGCAATTTCAACATAGACCACGGGTTGAGATTTTAACTTAAAATGTTCAAGCCCTAACAGGATGTGCTCCGGAATGTTCAATCTCTCTTCAAATACAGACCAATGTGAAGCCGGATGAATTCCATCTTTTCGGGCAATATACTTTAATAGATTTATAGGCGTATTACTCGCATTATACTCACTGGTCATCAGGTATTGTAAATTGAAAATTCTAGAAAAGTATGACCTGAAGTAACTTCTTACTTTAACCAGACCATCTAAATCAATCATCGAATCCTGATTATTTATATATGCTAATATTTTATCAAGATCATCGGTAAGCTGAACAGGCCATAGCGGATTATCATCTATAGCATAAATCGTATTCAACAACAATTCTACATTTACATATTTAAAATTTGAAAGGATATTAAAAAAGACCATTCGATTGTTTTTATCTTTTTGGTAGAATTTTTTTAATCTCTCAAGCGTTTCGACTGAAACTGTTTTTTGTGACATTAATAAAGCAATGATATCAGAAAGTTTTTCTTTATCAGATTGAAGGGTGCCTTTAAACTTAGCCGATATAAAGTCGGTAATTATTTTTTTAAAATCGTTCATTGTACTGGAAACATGTTTATGTTTCATAATTCCCTTGAGATCATTTCACTCGATCAACGTATTTGCTTTTAAAATCTACCTGAAATACTTTTTTTGACAGCACTGGAATAATTCCTCCTCCGGCAGGTCGGACATAAAAAGAGAAAATCCGCGGCGTCTGAGTCTCTCCCCATTTTTTTAATAAGATGCTTCTGTGTGATTGTAGGCAAGAAGTACTCGCCACACTGTTTACACATGGCTCCATACTCATCGTGACCTTTTTTAATCATGAGCTGACGAAGCCCTTCAATAAAATCTCTAAAACGCACACCGGATGGACATCCATCCGTACAAATATCACAAGTGAGACAATACCAGATTGCATCCCCTGTAACGATATCCGCATGAAGAAGGCTTTTTTCAATGATTGCCCGTGGTGTGTGGCCAAACTCCATATCACCAAAAAACTCGGCAAGGGGACAGCTTGCCGTGCACTTCCCACACTCGAAGCAACTGGTCAGCTTGCACTCCTTAATCAGATCTTCAATTTCATCCCGTCTGATCATCAAGTCAGTACTCCTCCGGGAGTTGTTTCAGCTCACTGAGTCGGAATACCGGTCCGTTTTGGCACACATACTTGGGTCCGATATTACAGCGACCGCATTTTCCCACACCACACTTCATCTTGAGTTCCAGTGTGGTCATGATGTTTTCATCCAAGAATCCCGATGCTTTGAGGACAGCGAATGTAAATTTGATCATAACTGGAGGTCCGCATGCAACAGCAATACGATTTTCAGGATGAAATGCGAGTTCTTTTAGCAGGACAGGTACGAGACCCACATGATCGTTCCATCCGGGAGTTTCCGTGTCAACTGTAAGATGCAGGTGTGTTTGAGAAGCCATTCGCCAGGTTTCAAATTCGTCGGAAAAACATAAAAGTCCCGGTGTCCTGGCACCATAGATGATGTCAATATCGCCAAAATCATTCCGATTGTCAAGCATGTAATTGATTAAACTCCTGAGGGGTGCGAGTCCTATCCCCCCTGCGATGATCAATATATGCTTCTCTTTCATTTCTTCCACGGGAAAACCGTTGCCGAAAGGACCGCGGAGTCCGATGGTGTCTCCGGGTTCAAGATTGTGTAAAGCACCCGTTACCAAACCGACTTCCCGGACGGCAAACTCAAAGAGCTCCGGATGGGTGGGTGTGGACGTAATGGAAATAGGAGACTCTCCAACACCAAAAACACTGAGTTCCATAAATTGGCCGGGATGATATGTAAAGGACGTGGCTCCCCTGAATTCTGCAATTTCAAAAAGCAGAGTATCTTCTGTCAGTGTTTGGACTGATTTGATCTTAGCGGTTATCGGAACAAGCTGGTGATTATTCATGCGCAACCTCCGTGCCTGCCAGTGATATTGCCAAAAATTAACCACAGAGCACACAGAGAAATTATTAATATTATTTGTTTTAACAATAAAACATTATCTTCCCTCTGCGTCCTCTGTGGTTTCATGTCTTTCTCTCTTTTTAAAAAACTTTTGACACTACTTTACCAGCGCCTCCAGGACCTCTTGAATACCGATACCCACCGGACAGTGAATGCTGCAACGTCCACATCCCACACAGGCCGCCCGACCATGCTTTATGGGAAAATAGGAGAGTTTATGCAAAAATCGCTGCCTGACCCGTTCACGTTTTGTTGGACGTGGATTTTCACCACTGGCCATTTGGGTGAAGTTCACATTCATACATGAATCCCAGCATCGGAACCGTTTTCCTGAAGACCCACGTCGTTCATCCTCCAAATCAAAACAGTAACAGGTGGGACAAAGTACAGTGCAGACACCACACCCAAGGCAGCGTGCCGCCAAATCATCCCAAATCGAAAGATCCCACAATCGGTGGGATTCCTTTGGAATGTTCTTAACGGAGGAGATGTCTGCTTGTTCTTCAGAGACCATTGCGGATAAACGTGAAATTTCCTTTGCCGTGGGTTTTTTCAATAATGGATGAAGTGTCCCGGTAATACGCTCTCCCTTGGAGGTGAGGGCACGGATAAAGTACACTCCACCTACTTCTGTCATTAATGCATCTGCACCGGCAGGCTCAATGGGATCAATGCCCATGGACATGCAAAAACATTCCGGTCCTTCCCCATTGCAGGCCACGGCAATCAGTGTCGTTTTTTCCCTTCTTTGTTGATATGACGTGTCCACAGGATTTTCGAGAAAAATACGGTCCAGGATTTCCAGTGCTGCGATATCGCATCCCAATGCACCCAATATTACTCGTCTGCGTGTGAAAGGTTCAGTCGGAATCATATCGAATGCATGCTGTGTTAAGGTGAATGAAAACAGGTCATCCACCTCAGGCAAAAAGAACGTCTTCAACGAAAGCAGCGGTTTTCTGGGTCCCAGGAAAACAGTGCCATCGGCAGGAAGTTGGCTGAACCGGAGATCGGCCTCCTTCTCCACGGGCGCAAAGACATCCCAGGATTCCTGGAGCCTATCACAAACATCCAATAAATCAGATGCTTTAACACGATACCACGACGTCATGAAAAACTCCCGGTAAGGTGGTCGGCATCCTCCCTTGAATAAGTGAGAAGTGGAGGGTCCTCCTCCCCGACACCCACACCTTTGTAACCGAACAGATCTTTCATCTCTTTCTGCATGTAACGGTTGAGGAGCATTAACCTCACTCCCGCAGGACATGCACGTTCGCATTCACCGCATCCGATGCAGCGGCCCGCAAGATGAAGGGCCCGAATACTGTGGAATAAAAACTTCTCTGCCTGGCCCTGATGGCGTGAAAGCCACCGGGGTTGGGTTGATTCCAGAATGCACTCCGGACAAAAGCAGCCGTAGCATATATTTTTACAGGCATCGCAGCGTATACATTTATCGAGTTCCGCTTGCCAAAATGCCTGTCGCTTCTCCAGGGGAAGGCTGGTGAGTGGTTCCACATCGCTTCGTTCAGGCAGATCGGGTGTCCGCATCGGTCCAAGGACTGCATCGTAATGAAAGTCTTCAGGAAAGACACACCCATAACACCTCTCGGCGATTCTGTCCTGCCCGGTTACCTTAAGACCGGTACACGGCAGTCCCACGATAAAAATTCCGGACCGGTCGATCTGTCGGGCGCGGATGAGTTCTCGAAGCGCCCGGGCATCGCATCCCTTTACCGCTATGCCGACCACACCCTTTTTAAATCGAAACTCCGGAATGTATGTCGCCAGATTTGGAAAACAAGCCTGGTTCCACACAAGACGGCTCACACCCTCAGGGTTACGGATAAAGGCGGGCCTCACGAAACCATGAAGTCCTGCCTCATAACCGATGAAGCATATGGCGTCCGGCCGCTCCAGGAATTCCCTGGCAATCCGGCGTAGTTTATCTTCCACCCAATTCACCCATTGGATTGGGTCCAAGTCTGGCGACCCGTCCAACCATTTCTCTGATGGTTTCTGCAAATTTAACACCTTCGGCGGCAGATACCCATAACACCTGAAATCTGTCCTCCATAATTCCCATGGCATCCAACAATTTTTTCAATATGATACCACGTCGTCGTGTAATATAGTTACCCTCTGAATAATGGCAATCACCGGGGTGACAACCGAGGATGAGCACGGCATCAATGCCCTTGAAAAGTGCCGATAAAACCATTTCCGGACGAACACGCGCAGAGCACATCACACGTATCACCCGGCAGTTGGGCGGCATTTGCAAACGGGATACGCCGGCCATGTCCGCACCTGCATAGCTGCACCAGTTACACGCAAACACGAGTACCCTGGGTTGATATTTTTTTATCTCACCACTCATTCAATAACAAATCTAAACTATCTTGTTCATCCTGTAGATCCTGTCAAAATTTTCGTGTCATCGTATTTATGAAATCATCCGCTTATTATCAGAATGCATCCCTCCCGCCTTCATATGCCATCGTCTCGATCATACTGAAAATCTGTAGATCGGTAAATCCCCGCTGCTGAATGGCACCGTTGGAACAGGCGGCAACACATGCACCGCAACCCTTGCATAAGACTGCATTGACAGAAAACACATTTCTTCCTCGGTCGTCCTTTTTAACCTCCACTGCGGCGAATGGACAAACCATTTCACAGTTGCCACAGCCACTACAGAGTCGTGTCTCAATTGTCGCAGTCGTCGCTTCCAGGGATATCTGACCCGCTGCCATGGGCGCAGCCGCCTTTGCAGCAGCAGCGATTCCCTGGGCAACTGCTTCACCGATATCCACAGGGAACCGTGCAGTTCCCGCGATATACACACCATCCGTGGCAAATTCAACCGGCCTGAGTTTTAGATGGGCCTCAAGGAAAAAACCGTAGCCATCCAGGGGCACCTTCAATATCTTTCCCAGATTTTCTGCCCCATCATTGGGTACAAGGGGGGTCGTCAATACAACCATCGATGCAGGCAGGGTGACTTCTTCTCCTGAGAGCGTATGAAAAAACCGGACACTGGAGACTTTCTCATCACCCGCCACCTCCGGCGGCCGATCCGGATCGTAACGAATAAATCGCACACCTGCATCTTGGGCACGGCGGTATTCCCTTTCGAATTCGGTTCCAAATGCCATCACATCGCGCTGGAGAACCGTCACACGACACGATGGAGATATCTCCCGGATGTAACGGGAATTCTTGATGGAGGTTGCACAGCATAAGCGCCCGCAGTATTCACGTCCCGGCGTTCTTGCGCCGGCACAATTAATGAACACGACATCATTAAACCTTTTCCTTCCACGCTTCAGAGCCTTTTCCAATTCCTGCTGTGTCATGACACCCTTCAAGGATCCATGTCGGTAGAGTCCGAGAGGTTCGAGCACCTGAGCACCCGTGGCGATAATGACCGTGCCTACTGAAAACTCATGTTTTTCCTTGGGTGCCTCAACACACACATTGAATTCTCCGATAAAACCGGAAATCGACGTCACTTGACTATTCAGATAGACCTTGATGTTCCTGGATTGCTTCACCTTGTTGATAAGCGGCCTTATAAAATCTTGCGATAGATGATCACCAGGCATGAGTTTCCATAATCCCGATATCAGACCGCCCAATTGTGTATTCCGTTCTACAACATGAACTTCAAAACCCTGGTTGGCGAGATTACTTGCTGCGCTCAGTCCTGCCGCTCCTCCACCGATAATGAGTGTGGCAGGCCTTACCTGTGTGGATACGGCTTCCAATGGTTCGAGGTGAGAAGCTTTCATGACTCCCAGACGAATAAGGTCCATGGCTTTTTCAGTGGCTGCGTCCGGCTTGTTCATATGAATCCAGGAACAGTGTTCTCGTATGTTGACAAATTCAAAGAGGTAGCGGTTTATCCCTGCCTCTTCACATGCCTGTCTGAATAACTTTTCATGCGTTCGAGGTGTGCAAGCAGCCACAACCACGCGGTTTAAATCATGGTCGGCAATGCTTTTCTTGATGGAAGACAAACCAGCTTCCGAACAGGAATACAGGTTGTCTTCAACATGTTTCACCAGGGGCAATGTCCGGGCATATTCAACAATGTGGCTTATATTGATGACGCCACCGATATTGGAGCCACAGTGGCAGACGAACACACCGATACGTACTCTGCCCATATGGTCAATTCCTCAACAATTCAGCGACTCTTCCCGCAGCGGCCGATGCCTGGATGACTGATTCCGGAATGTCATGTGGGCCCGTAGCAAAACCGATGGCAAACACACCCCTGCGAGTGGTATCCACGGGTGCGGACAATGGATTGGGCGTATCGATGAATCCATGAGGATCGAGTTCAAAACCGAGAATCCCGGAAAGCTTGTTTGTACCTGAAGGCACGAGCGCCTGACAAAGAACAACCATATCGAAAGGGTTTAATTTTTTTTCACGGGTCATTGTATCCTCATAGATAACGTGTACCTTATCGGCCTCATCATCCTCTTCTACAAATGCCGGCCTCGACCGAATGTATGAAACGGCGTATTCCTCTTTGGCACGGGTGACGTACTCCTGGAATGTCTTGCCCGCTGCCCGGATGTCCGTGTAAAAAACGGTACTCGTCAATTCCCTGTCGTGCTCATTGGCAAGAATGGCCTCCTTGGTGGCATGCATACAGCAGACTGTTGAGCAGTAGGATTGGTTTCGAACATCTCGAGATCCAACACATTGAATAAAGGCGATCGTTTTGGGAGCCCGGTTGTCTGATGGGCGAAGAACATGTCCGCTTGTAGGGCCGGAAGCGGATAGAAACCTTTCGAACTCCAGACCGGTAACGACGTTCGCAATACGGCCGGCCCCGTACTCTTCCATTCCTGATAAATCCATCGTTTCAAATCCAGTTGCCACGACAATCGCACCGATTCCTATCTCAGCGATTTCTTCTTTCTGATTCAAATCGATCGCATCCCTCTCACAGGCTTTCACACAGGTTTTTTCACACAGGCCCGTTTTGAATTGGATGCAGGTTTCAGGGTCGATGAGAACCACAGAGGGGATTGCCTGGGGAAAAGGTTTATAAACGGGTTTTCTTTTCGATAAGCCCAAATCAAATGTATTGGGAAATTTGGGATGTTTATAGACACAGGCCTCGACACACTGTATGCAGCCCACACAGAGATCTTCATTGATGTAACGGGGTTTTCTCCTTATTTTTGCTTTGAAATTCCCCACGTCGCCATCCACCTCGGTCACCTCCGAATATGTCCAGAGGACAATATTCGGGTGTGACGCACATTCTATCATCTTTGGGGAGAGGATGCACATGGAGCAGTCATTGGTGGGAAAGGTCTTATCCAGTTGTGCCATGCGCCCTCCTACGGATGGCGAACGCTCAACCAGATAAACATAAAAATCTAGATTTGCCAGGTCATAGGCAGCCTGAAGACCGGCAATGCCGCCGCCGATGACCAAAATGGCGTTTTTCTGATTTTGTTTTGTCAAGGAATTATATTTCCGATTCTAAAACGGATGCTCTTTTCTGTGCAGCTGACTGTTTTTGCGCCGCATCCCTTTTCTTAGACATACTGAGCTGATCGGCATCCACATAATCGATGGCTTTGACCTCACAAAAACGAACACAATTGGGCACGCCTTCACAGAGGTCACACTTAAAAACTTTTTTATCAATAGCATTATAATTCATGGCCCCAAAGGGACAGACAGCCACGCATAAGCGACAACCAATACACACATCATAATCCACTTTCACATAATCCAGTTCCCCGTCCCGATGTATGGCCTTTACCGGACAGACTGACATGCATGGAGCATCCTCACATTGTTGACATGACATGGGAATATACAGGCCTTCTGATTCCCATTTGATGATACTGATCCTGCTTCGTGAAGGATTTGAAACACCGTCATGGAATACCGAACAGACGAGCTCACATTGCCGGCAGCCGGTACACTTTTCGTAATTTATCGTCAGCACTTTTGACATCGATTGTCTCCATTTAGATTGCCTTAGAGCAAATGGCTAGGTTCTTTATCCAGGCCGAGCCGTTTCAAAGTCTTCGGCGTGGGAATACCGCCTTCATCCCAGCCATGATGCTCGTAGTACTCATCAATCATCTTCTTGAATTTTTTCCTGTCTATCCTGGCTCCGATAACATCGGGTGCACCCCGTGTGCAGGGTTCATCAAAATAACGATGATTCAGTGTATCCCCTTTCTTCAGATCATCTCTCGTCAATCCTTCCCGGAGGTTAAAGAGTCTCTCCAGGTTATTGCATCTCTCGGCGATTTCCCAGATCTCTTCCGGCGTTATTTCGAGTCCGGTGTTATAGTAGAGAACCTTGGGCCAATCTTCAAAATTGGGATGTGTGGCCCCTAAAAACAATGTATGATATTTACAAATCCCGAGACAATCCACTCCCATATAACAGTTCTCCTGCCAGAATACCATCCAGGATTTGCCCTCATAGGATGTGTGGTCGGAATTCAGGGGCCCGTTATAGGGGACCGGGCTGCCGTATATCTTCCGCAAAACCTCCTCAGGTAAATGGTAGAGATCAATGGCAGGCCTGCTCCTCAGGTGGTCCGAACCTCTGGAAGCCGTGGCGATACCCAGTGCCAAAGAAGGCGTTGCTCGCTCGTCCGAATGCAGATTGCTCATGCCCTTCACCTGGATCAGATAATCGAAGGAATCCTTCCCTATCTTCTCTGCCGCCGAAATCCCCCCATCTGCCAGGACATCTCCCAGCCAGCCTTTTCGAAAACAGATACGGTGAATCATCTCCAATAGCGCTTCATCGTTACCGAATTTTAAATCCAAACCATCGGTTTCTTTCGCGGTGAGAATTCCCAATTCATACAGCTCCATGGCCCATGAAATAATGCTTCCGGTTTCCAGGTTATCCATGCCGTATTGGTCCACCAGGTGGTTCCCGGTTAACACAGTGACCGCACTTTTACAGTCTGGTTCTCCTCCAAATGCACCCTGGGACGTATATTCCGGCCCTTCATCGTAAGTGCCGGCATAGGGGCCTGAAGGGATCTTATACTGTGCCCTGCAATGAACCTGGCAGCCAAAACATCCAGTCATATGATAGGGTCCCATGGTTTCT
>CAZYTI010000069.1:0-10555 GCA_964650065.1 uncultured bacterium | reverse complement strand
GATTCAATGAACACCCCGAAAACGAACAATTCATTCCCATTTTGACTAAAAGCGAATCGATTTTCCCCGCATCAGAGAAGAATACAACAATACCTTCGGGACTGGGTTTTAAAGCCATGATCACCTGGCTCTATTACAAAGACTTGGAAGCCATGCAGGACTTTTATGAAAACATCCTGGGACTCGAAATGATCGTGGACCAAGGCTGGACCAAAATCTACCAGGTCTCCTCCTCCGGATTCACCGGTCTGGTCGACGAAACCCGGGGCATGCATTCCTTTACAGAAATGAAAGCTGTGAATGTTTCCTTCATCATCGATGATATCGAAGGCTGGTTTAAATATGCAAAAAAACACAGGCCATTTCTGCTTCGATCCAGAAAACTTGAAAAGGGCAGTGAAAATAAGTACCACGCATTCGTCGGATACGATCCCGGAAATTATTACATGGAGTTTGACAAATTCCATGAACACGACTGGAATGATAAGCTTATGAAGTATTTGAAAGATAAATAATTAACGAAACTTCGCCTTTGACCGATAAATAATTGTTGCTGGTCACTGGTTACTGGTTTCTAGTTAAAAATCCCGTAAGCAACTTTTACCAGCAACCAGCAGCCAGAAACCAGTAGCATAATAACTTAAACGCTGATTATAAGCTGAACAAGAATACTGTCATCCTGAGGGAGTCCTGATCCTTCTTTTTAGGATCTTTAAAAACGTGCCGGGCACTTCCCAAGTGCCAGGCACGTGTCAATATGCAAAAGACACCCGGCGTCCCAAAAGGATGGGACAGCCGGGGTCAAGGACAGTTTTTAAATAAACCCCGGGTGTCGATCCCATGTTTTCGGGTGAGACCCCGGGTGTTTAAATAAAGGAACCCTGGTGCCTAAAGGAAAAGTCCCTTTAATCAAGGACAATCTTTCCCCCACGTATTTAGCCGTCTCATTACTTTCTATTCCCGAAGGATGACTAGCAAACAAACCTGCTGTCACAATATCAGAATCGGGACGGGGTGTGTATGAAAACATGAAAAATGAAAGTGATTATTCGACACTCTTCCTTAGCGTTGAAAAGAACACACCCCTATATCCTCCCGATTTATCGGGAGGACTTGTTATCGTGAAATTTTATAATTTGACGCAGATGTTACTCACCGGGAGAAGGATCTCCTGATCCCTTGTTCCTGTATCCTTTAGACGCCTTACTTTTGTATCTTATCAGCAAAAACTTACTGAGAAATACATCGTATAATTGTTTGAATTGCGGAATGAACAAAATTCATTCACTGTTTCTCTTATAAAGAGTATTGTGAGAAAACCATGACTGATGAAGCCTTATCCAAATTTCGCCACGCGCTCACGACACATCGGGACGAACTGTTGGAATGGCTCGATTCGGAGTCACCCCAAAAGGACGTCTGCCTCGGTGATGCGGCTATCAAGGATGTACTGGAGGTCGTGTCCGAAATTAAAGATGCTTTACAATGCATCGAGAATAAACGGTTCGGTGCATGCAAAGTGTGCCACGAAGACGTAGAAACGGAACGCCTGGAACTCGATTATACCACCCAGATTTGTCTCGATCACTACTCTCAGGCCCAGCTTCGGGATCTCGAGGGCGATCTTGAACTGGCCGCAAAAGTCCAAAAAGAGCTTTTGCCATGTTGTATTCCCGCATTACCCGGAATTCAAATCTCTGCCCACACGAATACGGCTCGCATCGTCGGCGGTGATTATTACGACTTTTTTGTCTTTAAAGAAGGTGCCCACGGGATAGCCCTGGCCGATGTCATGGGCAAGGGGTTACCCGCCAGCATGTTGATGTCCAATCTCCAGGCTTCACTGCGGATACTGGGGCCTGAGTCTGATGAGCTGCATACCCTGGCAGGCCGGTTAAATGATTTGTTCTGTCATAATCTGCGGCTCATCAAGTTCATTAGTCTTTTCTTAGCCAAAATAGATATGGACAATCGCATTTTACAGTATTGCAATGCGGGGCATCATCCGGCCATCTGGTGGGAAGCGGCTCCCGGTATAATACAACTGTTGAATCCGACAGGTCCGGCCATTGGTTTAACGAAAAATCCAAGTTTTACGTCCAAGGAATTACGATTCCATTCAGAGGATCTATTTGTGTTTTACACCGATGGTTTGGTGGAAGCAAGAAATTCAGAAGGGGAAGAGTTTGGCGAAGATCGCTTGGCGGACTTTGTGAAGATCCACCATGACGCTGATTCTGATCTCATATTAGAGCAATTATTGAATAACGTAGAAAAATTCGCAACGACGTTTCACGATGATGTGACAACACTGTTAGTAAAGATCCAGTAATACCCTAAAATCAATTTTCAAATCATGGATCAGGAGTTCGTAGCGCCCAATAGAAATGCCTTCTTCCAAACGATACGTGTGACATCATCCGTGAGCTTCACCAAATGAAGTCTATCCATCTCACAACGAAAGTCTAAGCCCAAACCTTTTGCTTCTTCCAACGCCTCCTGGTATTTTCTCTCATCGAGGTCCAATCGCTGAGGATCTTTAAAATCGTAATCTTCAATCCAAATCCTTCAGATACTGCCCCGAAGTCTCACCGCCATCGATGGCCAGGGCCTGACCCGTGATGTAAGAGGCTTCGTTTGAAGCCAGGAAGGCGAAGAAAGCAGCCACCTCTTCAACACTCGCATGTCTGTTCATGGGGATATCCGCATTGACCGCCTCTAACATTTCGGGCGAATATTCGGCCTCCTGCATGGGTGTGAGGACATAACCCGGGCACACGGCATTGACCCTCAGCCAGGGGGCAAATTCCAGCGCCAGGGTCTTGGCTAAAACAATTACACCGGCCTTGGAAGCATTGTAATCGGTATACAGAGGATGTCCATCCAGACCGTTGGTTGAGGCCGTTAACAGAACCACACCCGACCGATTCTGCTTCATTCGTTTGATGGCCTCTTGAGCACAGAGAAACATGCCGTTGAGGTTGATATTGATCACTTTGGACCATTGTTCGAATGTGATATCAAGAAACCGTTTCCGCACACTGATTCCCGCATTGGCAATGAGAATATCGATGCCGCCGAGGATTTCATCCACGGACACGAATGCCTTTTTCATGTCATCGGATTTACCGACATCTCCTTCGACACCGCCACTGAAATCTTCATTCTCGATGAGCGTCGTTTTTAAAGCATGTCTGTCCCAATCGATAATGACCACCCTGGCCCCCTCTTCCACAAACCGTTTTGCCGTGGCCAACCCAATCCCACTGGCCGCCCCCGTAATGACGACTCTTTTATTTTCCAAATCCTTATAAATACCCATAGTCAGTTCCTATCAATTTTTAAATCGGTTCAACTATAAGCTCCACCACGGATTCACACAGAATTCCACGGAACTATATTTTATTCTTTATTCCGTGGTATTCCGTGTAATTCTGTTGTAATTTTTTTATCTCGGTCCGGCAGGCAGATTCTCCATCAAATACCTCGTAAGCAGATCATAAAGATGCCGTGTCGTATTCCTTCCTTCACGAATACCGTGAGACCGGTTGGGATATGCCATGAAGGTAAAAGGGATATTATTCTCGACCAGCGCGTTCACCACCGTCTCGGCATTCTGATAGTGAACGTTGTCGTCTCCGGTACCGTGCACCAAGAGCAAATTTCCCTCTAATTGATGGGCATATGTCACCGGAGATCCCTTGATAAATCCCTCAAGGTTATCCTCCGGAAGACCCATGTAACGTTCCTGATAGATGGTATCGTAATAGCGCTGATTGGCCACCGGTGCCACAGACATCCCCGTATGATAGATATCGGGATACCGGAACAGGCAGTTCAGAGTCATGGATCCGCCCCCGCTCCAACCCCAGATGCCGAAACGGTCGGCATCCACATAATCCCATTGTCCGATGACACGCGCGGCAGCGGCCTGATCGATGGAAGCCAAAATGCCGATCTGGCGATAGACCGATTTCCGCCAGGCACGTCCCCGCGGTGCAGGTGTTCCCCGGTTATCCACACTCATCACCAGGTAATCTCGTTGATTCAGCATGAGATGCCAGAGGTAACGGTTACCTCCCCATCGATCCAGCACCGTCTGCCCCGCCGGTTCACCGTACACATGAAAGAGGATCGGATACTTTTTCGACGGATCGAAGTCAGGAGGTTTCGTTTGATACCCATCCAGGACAATTCCATCTCCCACGTCCAAGCGGAAAAACTCGACCGGACGTCGTCGAAGCCCATTCACTGTCTCACGAAGCTGTGCATTATCCACCAGGGTACGCACCGCCTTATGACCCGGCAGAGTGACGAGTTCGATGATGGGCGGATTATCGAACGATGAGTAGGTGTGGAATGCCCATTTGGCATCGGGGGATATCTGATAGGAATGGCTCCCTGGTTGATCTGCCGGACTCAATCGTTGGGCTTTGCCCCGGCCGTTCAGCCGGGACCGGTACAGATAACGCTGAGCCGGATTTTCCGGTGAAGCGATGAAATACACCCATCCCCCCATTTCATCGATGGTCTCAATACTCATGGCATCAAACTGGCCCGTGGTCACGAGCTTCAACTTGTCGCCTGAACGGGTCACGCGATACACATGACGCCAACCGTCCCGTTCACTGACCCATGTGAATTCCATCCCCTTGTTTAACCACTTTAAATCATCCACCACATTTAACCAGGCACTGTCCCGTTCCGTGAGGACCGTGCGAACACGTCCGGTCCGGGCATCCCCCAGCATGACCTCATTGGTATTCTGCAAACGGTTGAGATGCTGGAGAACGACCTCATCGGAATTCGCCGCCCATTCCATGCGGGCGATATAGTTGTTTCTGGGATCCCCAGGCACATCGAACCAGCGCGTCTCTCCCCCACTCACGGGTACCACACCCACCCGGCATGCCGAATTGGTCGTTCCGACCTTGGGATACTGTACGGGAACAACAAATGAATAGACAGAATCGGTATTGTTGATCATATAAAAAACGCCGACGCCCTCGGCATCTAATTGCCAGTAGGCGATGGACCGACTGTCCGGACTCCAGCGAAAACCATCCCGAAGCCCGAATTCCTCCTCGTAGACCCAGTCAAACGTGCCATTGATAATGGTCCGCGACCCATCAAAGGTCAGGGGTGTAATCGAATGGGTTCTGATATCCTCGACATACAGATTGTTCTCCCGAACATAGCCCACTTTCTTAGCATCAGGCGAAAACTTGGCAAACATGAGGGTGGAAGGTTTCGCATCTCCACCCAACTGATGCATCTGCCATGTATTCAGATTCACCAGCCAGTAATCACCCCGTGTGTTCCGTCGCCACACCCGTCTCGTATTGGTAAAGATGAGAAGCCATTGACCGTCTCGGGACCATCGATAATCATCGATTTCCAGAGGCGTTGAGCTGCCTGGCGGTACGATTCGTCCGGCTGCCACAAAAACCTCTTGGCGACCGGATTTAGGCTCATACTTGACAATATCATCCCCGTCGAGGCCCTCCTGTGATTTTTCCAATGTAGTGTAACCCGAACCATCCACCAGCCATCTTGCCGGTCCGAACCGCTCGGAACGAAACTCACTGGAGCTGAAAATTCGCTCCAGAGTCAACAGGGACGGATCGTCTGTCTGTGCAAACAGGCAGTATCCCGTAAAAAGGAAAACAATTATTAGAATGAGGGCGTAATACTTTTTCATCGCTGTCTCCTCTTCAAAACTATCCTATAATTAAAAATGAACCACAGAGCACACAGAGAAATGATAAATAGAATTTACTTAACACAATAATATCTTGTCTCCCCTCTGTGAACTCTGTGGTTTCATTTCTGTCTCCTACTGTTCACGAACTATCAGCAGCCATCCTTTCCCTGGCTCCATGGGTATATCCTCATCCACAGAAAATTGTCGTTCATCTTGAAAATCCTGAATTGCAGGAGCCTGAATTACTGCCCTTTCACGATCGAGACCCAACCCACGCCAATTAATTCGTAATTTGACATCAACTTGCGATTCGGCCCAACTGGCCAGAGACACCAGTGTTTGATCTTCCTTGACATATACTGTGGCCAGCACATCTTTATGATCTGTCCGGACAGGACAATCCTCCACCCAGCAACCGATCATCCGACTCTCCTGTATCCCAAAATCATCCCATACCTTCCACAGGGGACGCGGATCCCCCGCCCACGGAAGCCGGCTGGTCATGCCATAGATCATGCCTCGCCAGCGATTGCCCCCGTCCTGCAGCATCTCTCCCATGAGTCCGAAGGGAATGCCCGACACCTCGGTGAGCCAAAAATCGGGTGCTGAATCGTAATCGAAATATTCGCCGAACCAGAGGCGGTTGATAAAAGGAAAATGTTCCATGTAGAGATTGGCACTGTTTGCAAATCCATCCCGGACGTTGTACTGATTTGCAGAGTGTAGGTCGATGAGAGATCCTTCCTTCTCTCTATCCAAAATCTTTCTCAACCGTTTCATGACCGTTCGATCGAATGCCACGTCATCGATATACAATCCGTCGATCCCGACGTTTTTAACCACCCAGTTCAAACCCTCCAAATAGTAATTATGCCAGCGGGACACGCCACTGTTAATCACAGCAGCATCCTTCAGCCGTGCGACCAGCCATCCTGCAATATAATCGGGATCCAGATGTTCCTGCAGCCAGGAAAATCCACCGCCCGGACCGTGAGACAGAATCTCGTCACCCAAACTTCGCAGGGCAAAGAGTTCCGGAGCGATATTGGAAAGCTCACGAACCGTATAGTAAATCTTGACTTTCATATCGTTTCGATGCGCTTCGTCTATATACGTCTTCATCTCCCCGGGTCGGATGAAGGGATAGTTGATAAAGGGATTGATCTCTGTGGCATGATGCACGTTGATGGTATTGGCCCCTGTTTCGGCAATCTCCTGCACGGTCTTGAATCGGTGATAATAGCGATTGTGCCAGTGTGACTGCGTGTTGAGTAGTTTGAATGGCGTCAGGAGCAGACGAAAATGAAAATGATACGCTTCCTCCTTTTCCAAAACACGGGAACCACTGTATGACGAGAGCAATACTGTTTCTCCATTTTCCTCATTCAGCAGGAATCCCCCCTGACCATCGTTGTACCAGGAAGGCGGCATGTTCAGCGGCTTGGAATGGTAAAAATTGGTATTCAGCGGACGGGCATAGTTTTCGTCCTTAAAACTGGCCTGTAAGCCCGCATTCACATCACCTATCCAGATGCCATCGTGATTCTTTTTCACATCCCAGTTCCACTGAAATTCAGCGGGACGGTATCCCCCTTTGAAACCCATGCCCATCATGTATTTGGCCACCGCCCTGTCCATGGGAATGTCCAGACGTATGTCGTTCACCGGTACGGTTTCCGAAGTGGTGAGGGTCACCAGGAATTCAATAGAGCCATCGAATTCCATCTGAGCCTCACATCTGACTGTCAGGGGACCACCCCGGTTGATGGCTTCCCAGGCCACAGCACCCTCGGCCCGTTTGATAAATCGAACACCTTCTGTCTTCCACTTCAATGGTTTCCCGTCCTGATCAACCACGACAAATTCGATGGGATCATTCAACAGATCTCTGCCTTTTTTGACCAGAGAGGTCATCTCTTGTGAGAAAAAACTCCGGATCTGTTGGGGAAATCCGGTTTTATTTAGAGTCACACTGCGCCCCAGACAACTCACCGTATTCCCTTTCGTTTTCATGGGAATAAAAGGAGGTACGATTCCATCATCTTCACCGATCCTTGAATTCAACCATCGCAGACGGGAATGCCGCCACGGTTCGCTGTCACCGGCATCCTCTAAGAGCCGGTCCGAAACATCCAGAACGAGGCAGATGGTTTTCTCATTCAGACCGACCGGTGCAACGGTCACCTCACTCTCATATCGACCGGCCTTCAGATCCGCCGGAATCTGAACACCCATCCAAAGGGGCTGCACTCTGTTCTTTTCCACCGAACAGATCTTGTCCATGGATCTTCCCATCCAGTCGACCCCGTCTGTATTGAAACAGGTGAAAGCCGAAGCCGGAACCGACGATTCTCCATCCTGACCTATCAAATCTCCAAATCGAATATGGATATCCTTGATGTCTGATCTGGCAGCATATACACCAACCTGAAATGCATAGAATTCCCCGCGATCCGTCTGTCCCTGGAATACTTCCTGGACACCTTCATGAATCCATTTGTATGGAAGATCCCGGGTCATCCGAATGGGATTAGCCCTGTCCTCCGGAAACAACAGGTAAGAAGCCCCTTCATGCTTCTTGAGGAGGGCACCCACTTCCTGGGCCGTGGCAATAATTTCCATGGGGTAAAAACTGTTGAATGTGTCAACAGACTGAAACTGGATACCTTCAGCCCGGGGAAGCGCTCGCCAATGGGCTTTCTCCAATTCACCGGATGTCAAATGGAATTTTTCAAGCCAATCACGATCTGCGGTTTCTCCAATTTTCCGGTAGGTCACTGTGGGGTAGGCACTTCTTCCGGATGTGATATAGGGCATGTAATACACATAATAGTCACCCGGTATTGTCACGGGTTGAAATACCAAATCACCATATTCCCGGTTGATCTGAATACGGCAAACATTGGTGATTTGTTCTCCTGTTTGTCCATCGACCACAATGATGGCCTTCTCCTCCGGATGCGTATCCCTCCTGCGCCAGGGAATATGGGCCCACACCGCTTCAGACCCCTCGGAGACATGAACAACGACCCGATGATTTCCCAGGGAATCGGCATCCCAGTTTCCCGTACCATATTTGGATGCATCCGGGAGTTGAGACACCTGTATATTCGTACTGCCTGAAGCCAATAAAAAAATCGGAAAAATGAAAAAACAACTTAACCATAAAATGAGACAACGATTCATTTTCATCTTCCTCCCTCTCATCTAAGTAACTCGTTGCTGGTTGCTCGTTCCTGGTTACTGGCTGCTGGCTGCTGGTTAATTTTTACTATCTCTATTTTTTTAACCAGAAACCAGTAGCCAGCAACCAGGAACATTATCAGTGTAACAAGATTCATACTCAAAGTAACTCAACCTAAAACTTACTATATATTAACATTGTGCTTAATATAGTACCCCGGCAACTTCCAAAACCAACTTAAAATGGGGATCTCTGGCCACAGGATTCCAGGGGGTGCCCTGCTGTACTTTCTCCAATCCTTTTAAAAATGATTCTGCCGTATTCGTGTCACCCTGGAAACGGGCCAGGGACCAACCGGCCGCAATATTTTTGGGATATTGGGACGTCCAGCTCTCTAACAATTGCTTCGCTTCTTGCTCCATTCCGGATACCCTCATGACCATGGCACACAAGTACCGGTTGGAATTATAGAGTTCGGGATGGTCCCGCGTATACACCAGGATCTTTTCATGGAGTGCCCTGGCGTTATCGGCACGATCCAACTTTTCATGACAAAAGGCTTCGATAAAATTCTCCAGGCGATTATCGACATCATAGGGCATGCCCACACCCAGATGCTCGGGCCATAGCCGTGCCTTTCTAACCAGATCGATGGCTCCATCGTACTTTTTCTTTTTTATCCTGTCCAGGGCAAAAAGGACGCAGGCCTGTCGATAGATATCGCGGCCGAACCGGGCGCCTTCATTGGGAAGGATATCAATGTCCTCCAGAACCTTGAGACAATCCTCATAATGATTGTTAAAGAGCAGTTGTCTCGCATATTCTGATTGGAGAATATAATTTTTTGAAAATTTCTTTGTCCCCTTTCGAATCGATTTCAATGCCATATCGTATTGGTTCAGATCTGAAAAATATTGCGAAAGAGTAAGGTAACCTCGCCAGGCATTGGGATCCAGAGATACAGCGCTCTGGTAATCCTTCAAAACCGATTCGGAAGCTTCCGATCTGAAAAGATCCCCCCGCGTCAGGAAGAAGGGTGCATAATCGGGACTATCTCCACATTCCTGAAAATATCTTTTCGCCGTCTCGATGCGATCCTTACTCCAGTAAATCAATCCCAGATAGTATTTGGTCTTCCAGTGATCTTTTTGTTCCAGCGCCCAACGGAGAACCGGGACAGTCTCTTGACGGAAGGGATAAACGAGAAACGGAGAAGATTGGAGTGCCTTTTCCAAATGGGCTTGTCCTTTCTCTCCCATTTGAGTCAATAAGTAAGCTTGCCAGTAATGGACAACGGTATGATCCGGAGCCTTTTCAAGTATGTGAACGGCTTCTTCCCATAAATCCAATTTAACATATCCCATGGCCAACTCGAGATAGGTCTCATGGGGGAGTTCATTCCGGATCATGGTCTGAAACGTCTTAAGGTTTTCCGGACTGGAATTGAGTAAAAACTTTTCGAAACGGACCCAATGGTTGAGGGGATCGATCTCCAGCATGCGTTCAAGAATTTCCTCTGCCGCTTTTGTTTGATTCTGTTTACGATGGCAAAGTGCCAATACTTTCAACGCATTCATATTATACCTGTTGTAATCCAGGGCACGCAGGGCAAACATCCTGGCCGATGTCATATCTCCCTTCATGAAAGCCATTTCTGCCAATTGCAC
>CAZYTI010000068.1:9756-10590 GCA_964650065.1 uncultured bacterium | reverse complement strand
CCTGTCAATTGATTAAAATAGCCCAGGAAAAGATGAACCATGACCAAAGCGAGCACCATGGCAATTAGAGATATAAAAACCGATTCTCCCAAAAACTGAAGAATGAGCTGTCTGCGATCGGCACCCACGGCACGGCGAATACCCACTTCCATGGCACGGTGGGTCGACCGAGCCGTGGAAAGATTCATATAGTTGATGCAAGCGATGAGAAGAATGAATCCGGCCATTACCGAGAGGAGATAGACATACGTGATCAATCCACCCCCTCCCAGGTCATGGAGATGAATGCTTGTGATTGGTTGTAGTGTGAGTCTATCCTGCGAATCTGGAATATGTTCCTGGTATAGGTCTGCGATTTTTTGTTCTAATTCAATCTGGCCGGCATTGGGATCCAACTGTATGTATGTTTTAAAACTATGATCCCCCCAATGATTGGTGGGCCGTCCCCAGCTATCTAAGAGTTTTATGGGGGCAAAGGCCTCAAAGGGCAGGAGATGTGTGTTCTCAGGCTGATCTTCGACCACGCCTCGTACCGTCACATCGGTCTGTCCCGCCAACTGAATCACCTTACCCATGGGATCTTCCTCTCCGAACAGCTTCTTTGCCAAGGTTTCTGTCAGCACAATGGAATGGATATCCGGTAATGCCGACGGGCCATCTCCCTGCAGGAAGGAATAGGTAAACATCCGGAGAAAATCGGCATCCACGGCTGCCACACGGGCAACGAATCGTCCCTGATCATTTCCCAGGCTCCATTCGGGGGTAAACAGACTGGAAGCTCGAATGACCTCGGGATATTGTTCCTTCAGATGGGATGCCAGAATGGGAGGCGTC
>CAZYTI010000068.1:0-9746 GCA_964650065.1 uncultured bacterium | reverse complement strand
GAGCAGAGCTGCCACACCTTCACGGAGGCGCTCGGCGTCGGTGTCGAGTATCTCTCCTCCCCTGTGGGCATCGTCTCATAATCGACAATACGATAAACGGAATTCGCGTGCTCATGATACCGATCCCAGCTCATTTCATCATGAACCCAGAGCAAAATGAGCAGACTGCATATGAGACCGATGGTCAGGCCTGCAATGTTGATCACTGAATAGGACGGTTGTCTCTTGATGTTCCGTACGGCAATCTTCATATAATTTCCGAACATGATAAATCTCCAATAGATAAAATGTGTTAAAAAAGAAGGCATCGATATCAAAATGAGAGAGCAGTACCAGAGTTGCGCACGCCATACGCCTTTGGATTTGGCAATGAAAAAATATTCCTCCTCCAAGTCGCCCATAATGGCCGAGGTCTCATCTCGGTTTGCACACGATTTGAGTAACTTTACTGCGATTTTAGGTGGTTTCTTAATTTATGTCTCCATTTGTCATCAGATTTGACTCAAGGCCAATTGGGTTTCATCATCCCAAAGGGACTTTCTCAAGTCCAGAGAATTCTTTAAAGCCGCGATCCCATCGGGAGTCACTTGATAATAATTCTTACTCCTCCCCCCCCGTTCCGGTGTCGGGTCACTGACGATTTTCGTCAGATATCCCAATTTCTCCAACTTTGCCAGAGCACTGTACAAGGTACCGTAAGGCAGTATTCGGCTCGTCGTTTCGGAGATGTGCTGGCGTACAGTCACACCATACGCATTGTCTCTTAACTTCCAAACAGCCAATAAAACGATCTCTTCGGTGAGTGTGATATCTTTCATGAGCCCTCCTTATTTATTTGTACGAAATACCGGAAAAATGTTTCACAGGGTCGTCATTTTTTCTACGAATTTTCGGACAAATGGGCCAATTCAGGTGGTCTCCACCTGCCGTGGTGGAGACCACCTATAATTATTCGATTTTTTTATTGCATTCCGATTCATTTTATATTATTTTACAAATTATTGATTAAATAAGAATTTATTCAATAACCGGACACGACAACGCATGTGAGATTATCGGAAAGTAAGCTGCCTTCAATGTAAGAATAATGAATTTGACATTTAGGAATTTCCATGTTAGAGAAAATTGATCTTACACAAACCCTCGACAAGGCCGAATATAAATCCGTGGTCAGTGAATTGGAATGGAAAGCCGGCGAGATTCAAAGGGAAGCGAGGAAGGAGAATATCCCTATCATCGTGGTATATGAAGGATGGGATGCTGCCGGCAAGGGGACACACATCAATCGGCTCATTCTTTCCCTGGATCCCCGGGGATTCACCGTTTATCCCATCAATCAACCCAACGAAGAGGAAAAATTACGACCCTTCCTGTGGCGTTTCTGGGTAAAAACGCCCGAACGTGGGCGAATCGCCTTTTTCGACAGGAGCTGGTATGGCCGGGTCCTGGTGGAAAGAATCGATAAACTGGTAAAAAAGAAAGTCTGGTCGAAAGCGTATCAAGAAATCGTGAACTTCGAACGCCAACTCGTAGACGACGACGTCGTGATCATCAAATTTTTCCTCCACATCGACAAAAAAGAACAAAAAAAGCGATTTAAAAAACTCATCGGCAATCCGGTGACATCCTGGAAAGTCACCGAGGAAGACTGGACGCATCACAAACAGTACAATCATTACCAGGAAGCCATCGAAGAAATGCTGGTCAAAACCAGTACGGGCCTTGCTCCCTGGACCATCATCGAAGCCCACGACCGGCGATTCGCGGTCGTCAAAATGTATAGGACATTCATCGAGGCCATTGAGAAGAAGATTCAGGTTCTTCGGAGAAAAACAAAGGCAGACCTCACAAATGCAGCACTCAATGCCAACTATCCTGCACTCTCCAAATCGGTCCTGGATAAAATCGACCTCTCAGCCACAATGGACAGGGAAACGTACAAGCCCAGTTTGAAAACACTCCAGCAAAGGGTCTGGGAACTCGAACATGAAATATATACCAGACGCATTCCCGTTGTCATCGTCTATCAGGGATGGGATGCAGGAGGAAAGGGTGGAAACATCAAACGGCTCGTTCAGGGAATGGATCCAAGAGGCTATGAGGTCGTTCCCATTGGCGCACCCAATGACATCGAAAAATCCCATCACTACCTGTGGCGATTCTGGAAACGGTTTCCCAAGGCAGGACATATCATGATTTTCGATCGTTCATGGTACGGCCGCGTATTGGTTGAGAGGGTCGAAGGCTTTTGCCGGCAGGACGAATGGGAACGGGCCTACCGTGAAATCAACGAAATGGAAGACCAATGGGCCGATTTCGGTACCGTATTGATTAAATTCTGGCTTCATATCGATAAAGACGAACAGTTACGTCGATTTGCAGATCGGGAGAAAACGCCCCATAAGCGGTGGAAAATTACAGAAGAAGACAAACGGAACCGTGAAAAATGGGACCTGTACCAGGCCGCGGTGGATGAAATGCTCTATCGTACCAGTACCACCTATGCTCCCTGGACCATCATCGAAGCCAACTGTAAACTCTATGCACGCATCAAAGTTTTACAGACGGTTGTGGATACATTGGAGAGGCATGTTTAATCTTCCCATGATGGAAATCGAGAGAAAATTCCTGGTTAAAAAAATGGAACTCCCCCCCAACTTAGGCGATTTCCCAGTGACCCACATCCTTCAAGGCTACCTGGCAATCACCGAAGAAGGCACAGAAATCAGACTCCGGAAGCGGGAATCAATATATACGCTGACCGTGAAATCCGGAAAGGGACTCAAGCGATCTGAAATCGAAATCGCCCTCGGTCAGGATCAATTTAATATGCTTTGGCCGGCCACCTTAAATAGACGTGTCGAAAAAAAACGATATGTCATGACTATGGAAACGGTTGACATCGAATTGGACATATACGAAAGTTCCATGGCAGGACTCATCACCGCTGAAGTAGAATTCCAATCTGTTGGAGAGAGTCAGGCATTCACTCCCCCAACCTGGTTCAGTAGTGAGATCACCGACGACGAACGTTACAAAAATCGGAATCTTGCTCTCTTCGGTATCCCTTTATAACCATGACATCGAGGTCAAATACCAAGAGGATCCATGAATCTAAGTGATGAGCTAAAATCTGTATTTCCCCAATCGGCAGTCATCCCCTATCGATGGAAGGACGATGTGTTACAGATCCTCCTCATTACCAACCATAGCGGCAAGCGCTGGATCTTGCCCAAGGGCCTGATTGAGGACCATCCCAATGAATTGGAAAGTGCTGTTCAGGAAGCCTTCGAGGAAGCAGGCATACAGGGAGAAATCGATCCCGTGCCCATCGGACATTACCAATACAAAAAATGGGGAGGACTCTGCAAAGTCACCATTTATAGAATGAAAGTCGAGCACATCCTAAAGGAATGGCCCGAGTCATTTTTCCGAAAACGCAGATGGATGGATCTCGACGAGGTCCACTGTCTCGCCGATAAAAGAATCCCCCGGGAAGTGTTCAAGACATTCGAATCCAAAATAGCGTGATGGAGGAGGATGGAAAGAGGCTGGCTCGATATCATCGGACCTGGGAAAAACTGAATAAAATAACAGAGGAGAGATAAGATTTTATTGTGTCACATAAATAATATTCATAATTTCTCTGTGCGCTCTGTGGTTAATTTTTTAAATAGGTTCATTGTGAAAAGGAGGGAGGGATGAAATCTCTATATTTAATTCGCCATGCCCATGGCGTGGGGCGAATGAAGGGATTAAAAGACTTTGACAGGCCGCTTCGGAAAAAAGGCATCGAGCGTGCCGTTGGCATGGCTCGGCAGTTTAAAAAGCGCAGCCGGAAACCGGATTACATTATCTCCAGCCCGGCCGAAAGGGCCACGGCCACCGCCACTATCTTTGCAAAAGAATTGGGGTATCCCGTCGAGGAAATCCAGCAAAAAGACCTCCTTTACAGCGCCACGACGGCCAATGGTTTTCTGAACATCGTGCGTTCTATTGATGACGACCACAGCACCGTCCTTTTATTCGGACATAATCCCACATTGAATTTGTTAGCTACTAAATTGATGAAGCACTTCAAGTACAACATACCCAAGGCCGGTATTGTGGGTATCCGATTTAAGAATCCAAAATGGAATGATATTGCCATAGGAAGCGGCAGTGAGATATTATTCGATTATCCGACATTCAGAGCCAGCCACTCGGAAAAAATCCCAAAAGAACTTGAATCTAAAATAGCCCGTCTTATCTTCCCGGTCCTCGAGGAAATAGATCAATCGGCCGCAGAAAAATGTAAACCCCATGTCCGGGCTTACAGTAAGAAACTGGCGAATAAATTCATCAAAGCATCAAAACGATGATGAACAAAGATGAAGATACCATACACCCATAAAGAAATCAGTTGGCTTTCCTTTAACGAACGTGTCCTTCAGGAAGCGGCCGATCCGTCGGTCCCCCTCTTCGAGCGAATCAAATTTTTAGGCATTTATTCTTCTAACCTGGATGAATTTTTTCGGGTCCGGGTGGCCACCCTGAAGCGGCTTTCCAACATGGGGAAAGAAGCCAAAAAAATAACCGGTTTCAATCCGGATATGATTCTCAAAAAAATCCAATCTATCGTATTGGAGCAAAACGAGTCTTTCGAGACCATATACGGAGAAATCCTTGAAGCACTGGCAAAACAGAAAATTTATATTATCGATGAGAAAAGACTCAATAAAAGGCAGGGCGAATTCGTCAGACGATATTTCCAGCAGGAGGTGCGTCCCAAACTCATCCCCATCATGATGGATCAGGTGGAGAAGTTCCCCGAGATGCGGGAACAATTCATCTACCTGGCTGTAACCATGACACGGCACGCCGATTCTCCCAAAACCAAACACGCCATCATCGAAGTCCCCACAGACGTGCTTCCCCGATTTCTCATTTTACCCCAATATGGTAAAAATCGCTACATCATCCTTCTCGATGACATCATCCGCTTTAATTTAGAAGATATTTTCTCGATCTTTCATTTTGACAAATTCAGGGCTTATACGGTGAAGCTGACCCGGGATGCCGAACTCGATATCGATGATGACATGTCCCAGAGTATGATCAAGAAAATGTCTAAAAGTCTAAAACAGAGGAAAGGGGGAAATCCGGTCCGTTTTATCTACGATGCAGAGATTCCTGATTCTCTTCTAAATTTAGTTGTCCGGGGCCTCAATTTAAGCGATAATGATGCGTTCATTCCCGGGGGGAGATACCACAATTTCAAAGATTTTATGAATTTCCCTGACTTCGAATCTAAAAAACTGAAGTACGAACCCATTGTACCTCTATCCCACCGAGATATCGATCGACAGAAAAGTTTGATAAAAATTATCGAAGAGAGGGATATCCTGATTCACTATCCCTATCAATCGTTCCATTATGTGATCGACTTTCTGCGTGAAGCGTCCATCGATCCCAAAGTGACTTCCATTAAATTTACCCTCTACAGGGTCGCCAAATACTCCAGCGTCATCAATGCACTCATCAATGCTGTGAGAAATGGAAAAAATGTAGTGGTCGTATTGGAGCTTCAAGCCCGGTTTGATGAAGAGGCCAATATCTACTGGGCCAACAAACTCAAAGACGAAGGTGTTAAGGTTATTTACGGTGTACCAGGTCTGAAAGTACATTCGAAACTCTGTCTCGTGACCCGTAAGAAAAAAGGGGGGGTCTCACGTTACGCCATCATCGGGACAGGCAATTACAATGAAAACACGGCCAGGATCTACAGTGACCATAGTCTCTTTACGGCCGACAAACGGTTGACCGGTGATGTCAGTAAAATATTTGATTTCTTCGAGAACAACTATAATCTCAGTCCATTCAAGAATCTTATCGTAGCACCTTTCGATCTTCGGAAAAAGTTAAACAAGTTCATTAAAAACGAAATCAGGCATGCACAAGAGGGGCGGGAAGCTTATATATTTCTCAAAGTCAATAACCTCGTAGATGCAAAGATAATCCGGCATCTATATGCAGCAAGCCAGGCCGGCGTAAAAATCAAGCTCATTGTGAGGAGTATGTTTTCCCTCATACCCGGCATTCCGGAGATGAGCGAAAATATCAAAGCCATTAGTATCGTCGATAAATTCCTGGAACACTCACGGATCTTAGTATTCTGCAACGGGGGTATTGAAAAGGTATTCATCACATCGGCAGACATCATGCCCCGGAATCTGGACAGACGTATCGAAGTCACATGCCCAATCTACAGTGAAGAAATCAAGCAGGAATTGAAAAAATTCCTGGACATCCAGTGGAAAGACAACGTCAAAGCACGTATACTCAACGAACCCCTGGACAATCGGTTTCGCAGAAGGACAACGACCCGCGCCTTCCGGACACAATGGGGCATCTATGATTTCTTGAAGAAATACCATGACTGAAGCTGAGGCCCTCGCTCAATGAAGTTCTGAAGGATTCGTTATGCAAAGCGAACTATTTTATCTATTCCCCAAATCCCTCAGTAAATCAAAATTTATGGGTCATATCAAAGAAGCCTTTCGGATCAGGCAGTCCCCAATGGCGAGAAACCACCGCCGGTATTTCGACACCTTCGATTGGCGTCTGTTTAACAGACAACGGGTTTTGTTTCTGGAGGATAACGGCCTCTATCTGCAAAATCTCTCCAAAGGAAAGACAGAGGCTCGAGTGGATTGTCCATCAGGCACCGCACCTCATTTCTGGTGGGAGATCGATGATGAGAATCTCCAACAATCATTGAAGCCGGTCCTCTCCATCCGTGCCCTGATGCTCATGACGACCATCCAGCGTCGGATTCAAGCGTTTCGAATTTTAAACGACGATGAAAAAACGGTTCTCATCGTGAACCTGGAAACCATCACGCCGATACAACACGAAAAGCAGACCGGATATTTTTACGGATTAAGACTCGAATCCATCCGGGGCTATTCCCGGGAAAAGCGTGAATTTATACACTTTCTCAAAAACCTGGGTATTGAGAGCCCCGGTACCGACCTGTTGACCAGGGCTATGGAAAACTTGGATAGACATCCGGGAGATTATTCATCCAAGATCCATGTGCCCCTTCCACCCGATTCGACTGCCCACGAAGCCGTGAGAGCAATCCTAAATGTTTTGCTTAATATTATCATCCTGAATGAAGAAGGCATCGAGGCCGATATTGACACAGAATTTCTCCACGATTTTCGCGTCGCTGTACGCCGGACACGTTCGGCACTCACACAAATCAAAGACATCTTTCCTCCGGACGAAACAGAATACTGGAAGGGGGCATTTGCCGAATTGGGCAAGTCCACAAATCGATTGCGGGACCTGGATGTGTATATTTTAGACGGGGAAGCCTATTCCTCCCTGCTTCCCGAATCTCTCGGATCGGGTTTGGAACCTCTCTTCAAAATGCTCAAAACAGAGCGGAGGCAGGAGCATCGACGGGTCGTTCGTTACCTCAACAGTCGTCCTTACCATGATTTGATCGACTCATGGAATCATTTTCTCAACAGGCCCGTCACTGACTATGAGCCCGGAGGTGACCATGCTCAAATACCCATAAACCGGTTGGCCCGAACGACCATCTATAAGAAATTTAAAAAGGTTGTACGTATGGGCAAGAAGATCGACGAGACAACGCCTGACAAGAGCCTGCACCAACTGCGTATCGAATGCAAGAAACTTCGCTATCTGCTGGAATTCTTTCACAGTCTGTTTCCCAAAAAGGAAATGGCCGTGCTCATCGGTCACCTGAAGAAACTTCAGGATAACCTGGGCCGTTTCAACGATCTTTCCGTTCAGCAGAACAATCTGGCAGCGTTTTTAAAGCAGGTCAATCGGAATAAGGCCCATAGCATGAACACTGCGGCTGCACTGGGTGGTTTGATCACCCGACTCAACCAGGAGCAACGATTAGAGAGGCAACAGTTCGAGGAACGATTCTCGGAATTCAGTGCCTCGAAAAATAAACGATTGTTTAAAAAACGCTTTAAAGATGATACCGGGATAGAAGCGCCGGCATGAAGGTAATTGCACTATACAGCATCAAAGGCGGCGTGGGCAAAACGGCCACAGCCGTTAACCTGGCCTATGTCGCTGCACAGGAACAATACCGAACGATCCTCGTCGATATGGATCCCCAGGGTTCGGCATCTTATTATTTCCGTGTGCGGCCTAAAAAGAAATTGACCTCAAAAAAATTCATCAAGGGAACGAAAAGCATCCAAAAAAATATCCGTGGAACCGATTACCAGGGACTGGATTCCCTTCCATCAAACATGACCTTTCGCAAAATGGATATTGTCCTTCATGGCATGAAGCGATCCCAAAAAAGACTGAAAACAATCCTGAGGCCCCTGAAACATCATTACGATTTGATTTTTATCGACAGTCCTCCCAACATCACATTGGTCTCGGAAAACATCATCCACGCTGCCGATATTCTCTTGGTGCCTTTGATACCCACTCCCCTGTCCATGCTCACTTACGAAAAACTGCTGATCTTCTTTGGAAATAAAAAATGGGACACGTCGATTATCCTCCCTTTTTTTTCCATGGTGGAGGCCAGGAAAAAAATCCATAACGACATCATCCGGACCGAAGGCACCGGTGATGTCCCGTTCCTGAATCACTTCATCCCCTATACCGCCGATATCGAAAGAATGGGGATCTATCGGAAACCCGTGGCCTGCACCCGTCCCGGGTCGCCGGCGGCACTGGCCTATAACGATCTCTGGGATGAAATCAAAAAGAAAGCATTGAAGGTATGAAAAAGCTCTATCTCATCCGCCACGCCAAATCCAGTTGGAAATACACGGACCTGCCGGATATCGATCGTCCCCTCAACAACCGGGGCAGGCGCGATGCGCCCTTCATGGGACAGGTCCTCAAGAAAATGAACATCAATCCGGACCTCATCATTTCCAGCTCCGCCAAACGGGCGCAAAAAACGGCCAAATTGTTGGCAAAAACTCTCGATTATCCCAGGGAGAAAATCGTCATTCAAACGGATATCTATCATGGCGGCGTGATGGATATGATGTCAGTGATTCGAAAGATAGACGACAAATATCGGGAGGTTTTCTTCATCGGTCACAATCCCTATATCAGCGAATTAACCGACCACCTCACTGGTGCCCGCATCGATAATATGCCCACCTGCAGTATCGCCGGCATTGATTTCAAATTGACACACTGGAAAGAAATCGATGAAGGTAAGGGGACACTCTCATTTTTCGAATATCCCAAAAAACACGATTCGCTTCGTCATTGAATGAACTGAACTATCCACCACGGAGCTGCACAGAGACCCACGGATTAAGAGTAATCTTTCCGTTTATTAATAAACAATAACTTAGACATGTTTAATTTGAACTTATGTCTATTTTCTTTGTATCCATTTGCATCTGTTTGCATCCATTTTAACTTATTTTGGGCACAATTTGGGCACAAATTTGTACAGGGATTCGCGTCCCCAAGGGGACGGTGTGTCTATCATTGTAAATGGTGACGTTGGTAATAACAAGTTTGGCTAACCGAAAACGTTAGTGAACGAAAAATGAAAGTTGACATGAAAGCACAAACCAAACCGAATTGAACAAACCATAAAGAACAGTTTATACTTGCCAATGGCAAAATTAAAATTTGAAAACGATACGTAATGGCCAAATCATGTTCATTACTGTGTTGAACTAAGCCCCGCCCCGAACTGAAGGGCGGGGCAGTTTTATATAAAAGCT
>CAZYTI010000067.1:6763-10701 GCA_964650065.1 uncultured bacterium | reverse complement strand
AAGGTTGTCGGTGCGAGGCGACTGGACATTGCCCATCAGTTCCTGGGTGAAAGTGTACTCTTATCCTGTATGGCGTTTTTTATCAGTCTTTTGATTGTGTGTTTATTATTGCCAATTTTTAATTCCCTTGCCAGCAAGAGCATCTCGATGAATTTCCTGGGAAATGCTGGAATCCTCCTGGGTCTTCTCGGTATTACTGTAGTGGCCGGGGTCGTTTCCGGAAGTTTTCCAGCCTTATTTCTATCCTCACTTAAACCGATAACAATATTGAAAAGTAACGTTATTCTCGGCTCCCCACGTGGAGGGATACTACGTAGATGTTTAGTCGTCGGACAATTTACGTTCACGGTCATCCTGATTCTTTTCACTCTGGTTGTCTATCGTCAGCTTCATTTCATCCAAAACAGAGACCTGGGATTTGATCAGGACGCCATCATCTATTACCCGGGTTCGTATGAGTATGCGACTCATTTTGAGGCCGCAAAAAACGAACTTCTGCAGAATCCGAAAATTCTTGACGTATGCAATGGGAGTCCGCCGGGTCAAGAGATCAATCCAACAACCGATGTCACATGGGAGGGCAAAGATCCCGATACAGAAGTTATGTTTGATCACAAAATGGGTGATTATAATTATTTTGAGTTTTTTGGAATGAAATTGGTGGAAGGAAGATTTCATTCACGTCAATTTTCCAATGACCCATCCAATTATGTCATCAATGAGTCGGCAGCCAGGCTTATAGGTTCCGGTTCAGTCGTTGGCAAGCGTATAACCCTGGGGGGAAGAACCGGAACCATCATTGGTGTGGTGAAAGATTACCATGAAGCTTCTCTGCATAGCCCCATTTTGCCTCAGATTTTTAGATTACAAGAATGGGCATACTATTTTGTTAGATTCCAGGGAAATCCTGGTGATATGGCTCAATTTCTGAAAAATCATTTTGAGAAATTTGAACCCATCCGTCCTTTTCGGTATTACTTTTTTGATGATGTTCTCAGCGGATACTATAAAACTGAGAGGTGGATAGGGAATATTTTTCGGTTGTTCACCGGTCTGGCCATTTTTATCGCATGTCTGGGACTTTTTGGTCTGGCTTCCTTCGCTGCCGAACAGCGTACAAAAGAGATCGGCATTCGTAAAGTACTCGGTGCATCTGTTAAGGAAATAGTCATACTTTTTTCAAAAGAATTTATTAAATGGGTCATTATTGCCAATATAATTGCCTGGCCGATTGCATATTTTGTCATGTCCAAATGGCTGCAAAACTTTGCCTATCGGATCAGTCTGAATATTTGGATTTTCATTGTTTCCGGTCTGGCAGCTCTATGTATTGCCCTGTTCACCGTCGCCTATCAGTCTGTTAAAGCGGCCACGATCAATCCGGTGGAGTCGTTGCGGTATGAGTAAAATGAGAATTATTCATTGTGAAATGAGAATGAAGGATGAAATGGGGTAAAATGAATTTGGACCAAGAGAAAAAATCACCCAGTTGGATTGCGAGGATTCTGCTCCGGCTTTGCCATCACACGGACCGTTATTCCTTGATCGGCGATCTGGAGATCGAGTACGGTGATCTGGTTGCTGAGCGGGGCTATGTCATTGCGAATTTCCGGTTTATTTTGGATGTCATTCGCGCCGTGCCCGAGTTATTGGTACTTGGTATTTACTGGAGAATATCCATGTGGAAAAATTTTCTACTGATTGCATTTCGCAATTTGAAGAAGCACAAGACCTATTCATTGATCAATATCGGGGGATTGTCAATTGGCATGGCCGCCAGTTTGATAATTATTCTTTTTGTCATGGATGAAATGAATTTTGACAGGTTTCATGAGAAGGCTGAACGAATATATCGTGTCGGTCCCCAATTCGGGCTCAGTGTCGATGACAGGGCGGCATTTACACCGCCACCGCTTGCTTCAGCTTTGAGAAATGATTTTCCTGAAATTCAAGAAGTCACTCGTCTTTTACTGTGGAAGAGTAATGACCTGGTGCGTTACCAAGAGAATCGGTACGTAGAGACCCATATTATTTACGCTGATTCAAGCGTATTCAATATTTTTACATTTAACTGGATTGCAGGAAATCCCAAAACGGCCCTTACACGTCCCAACCAGGTCGTGATAACGGATAAAATGGCGGCAAAATATTTTGGACAGGAGGAACCGCTTGGTGAAATCCTGCAAATCGAGGATGAAGATGTGATGGTGACCGGTGTGGTTGAATCCTGTCCCAAGCATTCCCATTTTCAATTTGATTTTATCCTGTCTATGGTCACACGAGATCTCCATGATGAAATTGCCTGGATGAGCCATTGCTTATCCACGTATGTCCTGCTGCCGGAAGGGTATCCACCTGAGCAGTTGCAGGCCAAGTTTCCGGATTTTATCGTTGCTCATTATGGTCCGATATTTTTCAAAGAAACAGGTGTGGATTATCGTGAACATATGATGGACGAAAAGAATTTCTACACCTATTGGTTGCAGCCGCTTTTAGATATCCACCTGAATGGTGATATATATTATCTGACCGACACCAGAGGCGATATGAAAACGGTGATGATATTTTCGACAATCGCACTGTTTATCATGATTATTGCCTGTATGAATTATGTTAATCTTTCTACGGCTCGTTCGGAAAAACGTGCACGGGAAGTGGGTATACGTAAAGTGATGGGAACAAAAAGAGGACAACTGCTTATACAATTCTTCTCCGAGTCCATTATGATGTGTATTCTCGCATTATGCTTCGCACTTTTCATTGTCCATTTAGTAATTCCATATTTTAATATGTATTTGAACCGCGAATTGGAGGTGCATCTCATTGAAAATCCAATGCTTCTTGTTCTGTTCCTTGGATTCGCCATTATGGTGGGCATTGGTGCGGGTTTGTATCCGGCGATATATCTGACGGCATTTCAGCCCATCACGGCCTTCAAAGGGCGTATTTCCAGGAATCGTGGGGGGGTGAGGCTGCGAAACGGATTGGTTGTCTTTCAATTTCTAATATCCATGTTGCTCATGATTGGAACGGTTGTTATTAAAAAACAACTTCAGTATGTCCACCATGCTAATTTGGGATTTAATGAGCAAGGAATTTTAATACTAAACCGCTGCCGGGATCTGGGAGATCAAAAAGCCACATTTAAGCAAAGCCTCCTGCAAAATTCGGATATTTTGGTAATAGCAAATACCAATTCCGCACCGGGGAGACATTATGAACCCAACAGCTATGTGCTAAACGGACGGGCAAATACGGAAGAATTTTTCTTTTGGACAATGTTTGCCGATTATGAGTTTGCGAAGCTGCTCGATTTAGAAATTCTCGAAGGCAGATTCTTTTCTGAAATGACACCGACGGATGAAATTGCCATTGTCATCAATGAAACTGCGGTGAGGGAACACCATCTTGAGAATCCCATCGGACAGCAGATAACCGTTGATAATAAAACAGCTCAGGTGATTGGTGTGGTCAAGGATTTTCATTTTCAGTCAATGCATCACCAAATTGGACCGATGATGATCGCACAGTTGGATGGATATTGGGGGGGGAATTTCTGCATAAAATTGCGTCTCAACAATATTGACCAGACGATTGATTACATACGTGATCAGTGGACCACTTTCACTGGTGGGAGTCCCTTCCAATTCAGTTTTTTAAATGATGAATTTATGGAATTATACGAATCAGATCAACAATCCGGAACTTTACTTTTCATATTTTCGGGCATGGCGATACTCATCGCATGTTTGGGAATATTTGGATTGGCTGCGTCTACCACGGAAAAACGTACCAAAGAAGTGGGCGTCCGCAAGGTAGTGGGGGCATCCGATATGCAAATTTTAATTCTGTTGATTGGGGATGTGGTAAAATATGTGGGAATCTCCTTTGTGATTACGATTCCAATGGCAATCTCATCTACAAGGCCAATCGGCGCG
>CAZYTI010000067.1:0-6753 GCA_964650065.1 uncultured bacterium | reverse complement strand
CAATCTATTTAATGAATCAATGGTTACAAAATTTTGCCTATCGTACAGCAATTTCCTGGTGGATCTTTTTGCTGACTGGCGCAGGTACAATGTTGATCGCTCTTCTCACGGTGATCTGGCAGACAATCCGTACCGCACGTGCCAATCCTGTCGAGGCGCTCAGATATGAATAATTGTCTGAATCTTGATTCTCAGGATGAAAGGATGATCAGGATTGATATCGTGATAACAGGATTAATGGGCAACCGATGTTACAAATGAACAAACATAAACCTCCTCGCTGGTCCGTATGGGTACTCATGCGGCTCAGTCGTCGTACTGACCGATACTCGCTGATGGACGATCTGGAAATGGAGTATGGTGATCTGGCTGCTGAACGCGGTCGTGTTATTGCTTTCATTTGGTACGTGTTCCATGTAATTCGAGCCATGCCTGAGCTTATTTTTTTCACCCTCTATTGGAGGATGATCATGCTTGAGAATTATCTAAAAATTGGATTCCGAAATATCTGGAAACACAGAGGGATCTCGGTGCTCAACCTGACGGGGCTGGCCGTGGGCATGGCCGTCTTCATCCTGATTTTTCTGTACGTCCAGTTCGAGTTGAGCTTTGACAGATACCATGCCAATGCGGATCGCATCTACCGTGTTTCACAAGAGATCTCTTATCTGAACACGGTTGACGCGAGGACATCGGCGCCGCTGGCAGACGTCCTGGTGCAGGAGTTCCCCGAAGTCGAGGCCGCCGCGCGGCTTGTGAAATTCAGCGAAGTCCTGGTCTACTCGGATAATCACGGTTTTTTTGAAAACGATTTTCTTTTTGGCGATCCTAAGATCTTTCAACTATATTCTTTAATGCTGACTCGAGGCGATGAAAACACGGCGCTCAGTAATCCCTATTCTGTTGTCATATCAAGACGCATGTCACAGAAGTATTTCGGAATGCGAGATCCATTGGGACAGACGCTGAAGTGCAATGCGTTGACGCGCGATTTTGAACTGACGGTGACGGGTGTTTTCGAAGGCATTCCATCCAATTCTCATTTTACCGGAGATTTTATCGTTTCTTTCGAGACGCAGGAGAATATCCTCGGGCGCGTGTTGGTATGGGGTAACAACGCGTATTATACGTATATCCTGCTCCGAGAGGATGCCGATCCCAAAGTCCTGGCAGCAAAGCTCGCATCCACGGATTTCACCCGGTACAGTGGGGGGTACGACCTGCATGATTACCATCTCCAATCCATCATGGATATCCATCTGCGATCCAATCTCGGAGGAGAGATCGAAACGGTTAGTGACATTAAAACCGTGATGTTGTTTTCCTTTATTGGCCTACTTATCCTGATGATCGCCTGCATCAATGCCATGAATCTGGCCACGGCCCGGGCCGTTTCCAGGGTAAAGGAGGTCGGCCTGCGCAAGGTGGTCGGCGCCCAAAGATCCCAGCTCATCCGACAGTTCCTGAGTGAATCCATGATCGTTACGTCGTTGGCCTTTCTGGTGGCGTTGGCGGGTATCGCTCTGGGCCTTCCTTCGTTCCGGATGTTTGTGGAAAGGCCTGTGGTCTTTCATCCTTTCCAAAATGCGCCTCTTTTGGTGACGCTTATCTTCATCGTCCTCCTGACGGGTATACTTTCCGGGGCGTATCCGGCATGGATGCTCTCGGCATTTCGGCCTGCATCCCTCTTCAGGAAATCCGCTTCCGGTCATCGAAGCGGACTCGCATTGAGGAATATTCTGGTCGTGTTTCAATTCTCAGTTTCCATCGTCCTGATCATCTGTACCCTGATTGCAAAAGGTCAGTTTCGTTTCCTCAGAAACAGGGATATGGGGTACGACCGTAGCCACATCGTCACCCTTCCCATCCAGGATACCCGCCTGGAAGCCAACCTGCAAAGCTTGAGAACGGAACTGAAGAGGAATCCCCTTATCCTGAATGCCACCGTTTCTGCCAGTCTTCTGGATAATGTCCGGTTCCGAATGGACGCGGCCAGACCCAAAAAATCCAATGGTCAGAACTACTCTTTCTACACCATTGATACAGATTATGACTTTGTGGACGTTTATGGCATGCAGCTCATTCGCGGGCGAAGCTTTTCCCGTGACTTTCCCGCCGATGAAGATGGCGCGTTCCTGATCAATGAGACGGCCGCCCGCATGCTTGAATGGGACGATCCGGTGGATCAGGAAATGAGATTGGGTGGGAATCGAAGGGGGCGAATCGTCGGGATCGTCAAGGATTTCCATATTCAATCCATGTACCAGCCCGTAGAACCGCTGGCTATTTATCTCAAAAAAGACACCCAAATGTGGTTTTGGAGACATCTCTCCGTGAAAATCCATCCCGAGGATATTCCAACGAGTCTGAATTTCATCGAGGAGACATTGCACCGGTTTGCACCCAATTATCCGTTCGAGTATACTTTTTTCGATGAGGCCTTCGACCGCACCTTCAAGGCCGATCAGAAGATGGGAAGCCTGTTCAGCGCCTTCGCGTCAATCGCCATTCTGATCGCCTGTCTGGGGCTCTTCGGACTGGCTTCATTTTCTGCACAAAAGCGTATCAAGGAGATCGGCATCCGCAAAGTTCTTGGCGCCTCGACTCCCGAGATCGTGACATTACTTGGTCAGGAATTTTTTAAATGGATTCTGCTGGCCAATGTGATTGCCTGGCCTGTTGTGTACTATGCCATGAACCGATGGCTTCAGAATTTTACATATCGGATTGATTTGGTCATCTGGCCATTCTTAATAGGTGGGCTTACGGCAATGGTTATTGCATTTTTAACGGTGAGTTTTCAGACGATGAAAGCGGCGAATACCAAACCGGTGGAAGCACTGAGATATGAATGAAGGTCTGAATCCCACCAAAGGCGGGCAGGCAGGATTTACAGGGTTGATGGATATTCAGGATTAAGGAGAGAGAAAATTGGTAAGAAAGATTGATGATGAATTGACCTATAAAATTATTGGTTGTGCGATGAAAGTCCATAACACCTTGGGCAATGGATTTCAAGAGGTTATCTATCAACGATGTTTAGCGATTGAGATGGAGAAGCAGAGTCTTTGTTTCATACGTGAACAGGAAATCCCAAAATCCGATGAATCCTGATTCTGACAATAAGCAGTCAGGCAGGATATTAGGTTGAAAAGGATGAACAAGATTTAAGAGATAATTTTGTGATAGGGAACCATGTTTAAGAATGGAAAATATGTACCGCCCCGCCTGGCCGCGTGGTTACTTCATCTGTTGAGTCGCCGGACTCACGGATCATATCGTCAATAATAAAAACATTATACCTAACAGTCTTCATAGAAATATCTTCAGATAATCAAAATTGAAAAATCAAATAATTTGTTTGTTTTTTTGGGAAAGGCATCTTTAACGCCTTTCCCAAAAAAAACATAATGAAACAACTATACGATAAAATCGTACGATAAAATAGTAGTTGGAAGGGTTATTAATGAACGGAGCCCATAATGAAGAAATTAACCATGAACGAACAGATTTTTTTAATTGCCATCTGGCATCTTGAAGGTGAAGCTTATGGTGTAAAGATCCGTGAGAAGATCATCGAGTTAACCGGAAGTTCCATGATGTTCGGTACCATTTACAATACCCTGGATAAGTTAGTCAAGAAAGGATATGTGAGCACCCGAAAAGGGGGGGAGGCCACGATTGAGCGGGGAGGATACAAAAAAGTATATTATTCCCTGACCAAAGCGGGGCGGGAGGCACTCCGAAAGGCGAGGGAGTTGCAGAGGAGTCTGTGGGCCGAGATACCTCAAAACGCTTTTTAAGAGTTCCATTGATGAAAATTAAAAATGGACATCGCACACCCCGGTTGCCGAAATGGCTTCTTCATAAATTTAAATACTATCAAGAGAATTTTTTAATTGCCGGAGATATGGAAGAAACATTACACGTTGTTGCCGAAGAGCGCGGGTATGGATATGCTGTTCTCTGGTTCTGGATTCAGGTCATTTATTGCCTGATCCGATACATGATTAACCGAACATATTGGAGTCTATCCATGGTAAAGAATTACTTGCGAATTGCTATCCGTAATTTGATGAAGCAAAAAATGTATTCTACAATCACTATTGTCGGTTTGGCTGTGGGCTTCGGTGTATTTCTTTTCTTCTTTCGGTTCTATCTTTGGGCATTGAATGCGGATCAATTTCATGACAATGCTGACCGGATCTATACGGTCATTCAAGTGTTCGATTCCGGTAATGATGATAGGCGAAATACGACCGATGTCCCTTTTCCGCTGATTCCCGAATTGATGCGGGGAATCCCTGAAATCGAAGATGCGGTCAGGCTGTACTGGCCAGAGAGAATGATCGTCCGAGAGAAAGATGAGCCTTTCTTCGAAAGCAGCATGTTATTTGTGGATCCAAATTTTCTCTCGTTCTTTAATTTTAGGACAATTGTGGGTAATCCTGAAATCATGATTTCCGGACGTAATAATATCGTGCTCACACGGAGTACGGCAATGAAGTATTTCGGAGATGCCTCCCCCATTGGAAAGACATTGACGCTGAACAATCTGGTGGACGTGACTGTATCCGGGATTGTTGAGGACGTCGTGGATGTCGGTTCCTTGTCAACCATAGACTTTGAATTCCTAGTCTCCATGGAGACTGGGCGTGCTCTGTTCGATTCCATGGATGATTGGTCAAACCACAATCAAACGGGATTTGTGCGTCTGACCCGGGGAACGCAACCTGGAGATCTGATTGAAAAATTTGATCGCTTTGTCCATCAGTATTATCCGGACGATCATGATGCTCCAAAACAAATATTCCTTTTCCCAATGAAGGATATCGCATTTAAAGCAGGGCATATTGATGAATACTATGGGTCGGACTATTTTTTGGCTTATATTTTTTTGCTCACCATTGGGATTCTGTTCCTCTTCATTGTGAGTATCAATTTTATGAATTTGTCGACGGCGAGGTATTCTGACCGCATGAAGGAAGTCGGATTGAGAAAGGTGGTGGGCGCCTTCAGGTCACAGCTGATACTCCAGTTTTTAGGAGAATCGGTATTGATGACTTTCGTTTCCTTACCCTTGGCCGCATTCTCATATCGTATTTTTTGTTCCGCGTTTTCAGCGCGAGTGGGTATTTCTTTTGATTTTTCACTCTGGTCCCATACTCCGACAATTGTGGCTTTCTTTTTGGTTTCTTTCTTAACGGGTGTTTTATCTGGCTTCTATCCGGCTTTATACCTATCCTCCTTTCGTTCGGCTCACATCTTGAAGCATACACTTCAGGGGAGGGGTGAGCGTGGAAGATTACGCAAGTTTCTGGTCATTTTCCAATTCACAATCTCAGCGATGTTAATTTTATTCGCCATCGTCTGGATGAGACAAGCTGATTTCGTATACGAAGTCGATTTTGGGTATGATCGAAATAATATCATTGTTCTGCCTCTCGGGGATGAGGCCCGGAGTAATCGTCATCTTTTAAAGGACATGGTTTTGCAGCATCCTGATGTGACATCGGTTACGGCATCGTCTGCACTCCCGGTGAGTTGGAGGACCATGAAGAATGTCATTCCGGAAGACAGGGCAGAAGCGGAGAGCATGTCGATATCCGTGTTCGATGTCGATTATGACTTCGTGGATGCTCTGGATATGCGTATCACCCAGGGGAGAGATTTCTCTCCTGGATATGAGGACAATGACAATTATATTATCAACGAATTGATGGCTCATCGATTGGGTTGGGAAAATCCGTTAGGGAAACACTTATTGGTCGGCGGTGGGGAAGGAACAATCGTAGGTGTCGTTGAGGATTTCCAATTTGAAGTCCTCTTCTACCCCATGGAACCGGGTATCATCGCTCTCCAACCGGAGAATCTCAACTATCTGCTCGTCGAATTCGAGAGCGAGGAATCTTTATCCAGGATTGTTACTCATATTCAAAATAAATGGCATACGCTGATTCCACTCCTGCCCCTAGAATATTTTACCTTGAACGATTATTTCGATCAAAGACATTTTAGTGGATCGAAACTGATCTCCGAAATAATCGGCATCGTAGGGGTCGTTGCTATCTTTTTTTCCTGTCTGGGACTCGTGGGATTGGCGTCTTACGCGGCCAGGAAGCGGACCAAGGAGATCGGTATCCGCAAAGTCCTGGGTGCATCGATTACAAGCATCCTTGCGACACTGGGAATAGATTTCTTGAAGTTGATCGTGGTCTCCAATATCGTGGCTTTACCTATCGCTTATCTCGTTTCGATGAAACTCCTGGATTTCGCCTATTCCCGTCATATCACCATTGGATCGGATATTGTTCTTTTGCCCGTGGCCATCACGCTGTTGACCGCTGTTGTCGCAATCGTATCCCAAACTTTAAAAACGGCTATTTCCAACCCTGCAGACAGCTTGCGGTGTGAATGATAATTGAGTCTCTGAATGATATTTTTTAAACGACATTGCCCACCCTGTTTCCCGAAACGGCTTCTTCGCTGGATGAGGAGTTATCAAGAAGACTATCTGATCATGGGAGATCTGGAAGAAGCGTTTCACGCTATCCATTCTGAAAAGGGGGGCGTATTCGCGAGCCTCTGGTTCTGGATTCAAGTTTTCGGCTGTTTTCCCAGGTACTTCTCGAATCTGCTATATTGGAGAATCATGATGCTGAATAACTATTTTAAAATTGCCTTCCGCAATCTGTGGAAGCATAAAAGTCATTCCGTCATTAACATCGTGGGATTGACAGTGAGCCTGGCTTT
>CAZYTI010000066.1:0-10760 GCA_964650065.1 uncultured bacterium | reverse complement strand
GGATTATAGGTGCCGTCTAAAACCAACTGAGGCGTGAATCCATACTTGCTGGTCAAACTGAAGTCTCCCTGCCGCTCGTCGGTCATCATTTTTCCTTCACTGTGAACCAGCCGGTTGCTGTAAGTAATGGCCGGGAGGAGTTCGAAAAGGGTATAATTTTTCAGATCATAGAAAACCATGGGCTTCATCTGGGGCAGAAAGGCCATACCCATGGCTGGATCCAACGGCGGATAAGAACCCTGCTCCGACCGTCGGCTGATTCTCCGTTCGAAGAAAATGGACATTTCCACCGGATTCTTGTTGGAAAATCGAATGGATTTGAGAGGAATCCGGATTTCGATGGCGTACCCCTCATCATCGATTCGGCCCGCACTGTACCAGACGATATCAACACTAAGATCTTCGGTGCCACCGGAATAGCGACTATCGCCTTGAATTCCCAGCGGATTCACGTAGAATGCATACAGGGATTGCTGGTCGTTGAAGGAATCCAAATTGATGCAGACCCAATCATCAGGACGAACATTGTCCCGGGCCGAGACCGCGGCTTTTATTTTATCGGGCTGGCTATCGTAACACTTGAACGCAAAATAGATGTTTTCGGCATCATAAGCCACGTATCTTTTGGTTTTTTCCACCATATCCTGTCCAAAATCGGGGACGAAGGTCTTGAAATCGGTGACATAGGGGGCTTCCTGCCAAACAGGATCGTCGAGAATTCCATCAATAACGGGGGGATGATCCGTTCGCAGCGGTTTTAGCGGGTCATTCGTATTTGCTCTAAGAACAGTGCAAGTAAGAGAGAGCAGAAGTATGATTAATCTCAGGCAGAAATGCATATTTTTTTCCTTTTTATTTTTTTCATTGGCAGATCCATCCAGATCAACTACGACTAATAAGCAATCCAATTTTATAATTATTCTCATTGAAAAAAATAAATATCATCTCCTCCACAGATAAGACGCCTTAAAGAAAAAACCTTTTTTGGTTTGTAGAAAACGATCGGCATCCACGTAGTGACCATCCTGCCAGGCCACTCTGTTGTAAATGGAACCATAACCCACGTGTATGACGGTACCCGGAATATAAGTAAACGAAGCCAAAAAATCCGTGAGCATTTCATTGTAATAATCGTTGTATTCGACGATGCCCCTGAAAAACAGGTAACGATTCCATTGATATGTCAGCCTACCGCGAAGGATCGTGTAGTCGTATATTCTTTCCGAATCTTCATCTCGATAAAAATCGGCATAGGTCAACGAGATTTGGGTATGGAATTTATCCGAGGGTAGATAGATGATGGACGTAGAAGCTCGTGTCCCTTTCCCTTGATATGGATCATCCGAATAATAAATCGCCTTACTATACTGGTACGATGAACTGACGGATAACCGTTTGTTTATCTGGCTTCTGCCACTCAATCGTACACCACTTCTGTCAAACGTTTGAGCACGATAGACCTCGGTTGCATGGCTAATACTCGATGAGAATGACGTACTTTTAGGGAGAGTAAATCTCAGCGATACTGAACTCGATGTTTCATCGAGTTTGTCGAATTTATCCCTCACATAAGAATTCGATACCGTGAGGTCACATCGCCTGAACGTCTTTGAATTGGGATAAAATTTGATGCCCACCGAAGCCCGAGCCAAAAAGACACCCGACCGGGTGATGTATCCGGTTTTTGTTATAAATTCCTTGGCGATGTCCTGTATACCCAAACCGATGCTGAGTGCCCGGGTGGCAAAGGAATAACTGTATCCCATTGCATATCCGTCTTGGTTTGAGGTTTCATCAACTTCCTTATTCGTGGATCCCACGATGAAATATCCCAGGGTACTCGATTGATTTAGCCGTGACAGTCCGTCAATTCCTAAAACACGGTTGTGGCTGTCTTCATATTCCCGGCCGGTATAAATGGCCCCAACATAACCATCCTGATGCAGGGCCCTTCGATATCGAAAGACGGCCACCCGGGCATAGTCTTTCTTGCCGTCCTTATCACCATCATCGGGCAGTTCATCCAAGGCATAAATGGATGATATGACATCTTTCTTTCCAACCTTACCGGATAGTTTCACTCCCAGGAAAGGATTCGCTATCATTCGTGTGTGGACCAGAGTGCGCAACGGATCGGTTCTTGAGCTCCCCGACGTTTTAAAGTTTTCTCTCCCTTCTAAGAAAAAAGGTCGTTTCTCCGGATAGAAGAGCGCATAACGAAGATTGATGTCCACCTGGCCCGCATCGGCTTCGACCTGACTGAAATCGGGATTGTATGTACCATCCAGGATGAGTTGGGACGTAAATCCGTATTTGGTCGTCAGACTGAAGTCTTCTTCTTTATATTCGGGTTTCATCAAACCATCGCTCATCGCATGTCTTTCACTGTAGGTGACCGCCGGAAGTAATTCGAAGAGCTTATAGTGCTTGATATTTTGGAAAATCATGGGTTTTGTCTGGTTGAACCAATCCATTCCTCGTTGTGGATCTAAAGGGGGGAAGGTCCCCGAAACAGAATGGCGACTGATGCTTCGTTCGAAGATGACACCCATAGGTACCGGATTCTTACTGGTGAAACGAATACTCTTGAAAGGTATCCGTATTTCAATGGTAAATCCCAGGCTGTCGATTTGTCCCATGCTGTACCAGACCATATCGTAATTTTTATCTTCGGACCAGGACCCGCTCATGGATTTACTGTCTCCCTGAATCCCGGCAGGATTACAATAGAAGCAATAGAGTGATTGATGATCGTTAAACGTATCGAGATTGATACAGACCCAGTCGTCGGCACGGACGTTGTCCCGGTTGGTAATTGATGTTTTTATTTTGTCGGGTTCCGTATCAAAACATCGAAATGCGAAGTAGAGGTTTTCTCTGTCATAGGCCACATATACCCGGGTTTTTTGAGACATGTCCAGACTGTAATCAGGCCTCCAGGTCTTAAAACCGGTGACGTAAGGTGCTTTCTGCCAAACCCAATCGTCCAATTTGCCATCGATAAGGGGCGGCGTCTCGGTTTTGTATGTAGGGATAGCCCTTTGGGCAAAGGACGATTGAATGACTGATAAAATTAAGATGACTTTGAAAATGTGTTCGGGGATCGATTTTTGCATTCCCATTTTCCTGTCCGGTTTGGAGGATTGACGCTAAGAATCTCAAACCGCCTAATCTACCGGATCTTTCCGTGAGTCAAGATGAAGCCGATGAGAAAATTGAGTTTGATACCATTCAACACAGGATCGATATTGGCAAACTCTTCTGTCGTATCTCTTCCACCTCCCCGATCCCCTCCCGTACTGATGGAATGTATCTTTCGGGCAATACCTATGTTCATATTAGAGGATCCTCGATTACTCAATGAGGCCTCTCTCCCTATGGTTTTTGTAGCCTCTTCAGCAATGCGAACCAACCGACCATTCCGGGCCCCAGGAATTTGACCTGCGGGCGATTCGGAAAAGGGCTCCATCCACCATTCCAACCCCTCTTTCCTAGAAACATCTTTTGCAATGTCAAAAATATCATCTTTAATATCCAAGAGCGTTTCATTATCCATGGACCGCAGGTCCACTGAAAACCACCCGTCGTCATACTTGTGGTTGTACACTTTTCCTGCACCCAACATGGAGATATTCAGAAAACTTCTCTGCTCAGGTGGTTCCTGGGGAACCTGTAAGGAGAACACGCGATCCACAGCTTTCGCAACAGCTCTGGTGACATTGGGGAGTCCGCCCCCCAGTGTATGTCCCCGGGGTCCCTTGAAATGGATCTTGAACCAATGGATCCCAATGGCCCCGTAACTGATCCGACCGACACCAGCCATGATGTCTATGACATAATCAATCTCCCCGGGATGATCGTCCAGGAATCCTTTAATCCCCGTCAATCCCGTTTCTTCCTGAACGACACCCACCAGATAAACCGTTCCGTTGAATCGAATTTCAGGCGAAGTAAAGAGTTTGGCCAGTCCTAATATGGACACACATGTGGCACTGCTGTTGGTGCCGGGCCCGATGAGTTTTCCTTCCTTCTCGTGGATAGGCTTATCGTAATGCTTCACCAATTCGGCCACCGTGGCCAGATCGTCCATTGTCCCCAAAAAAACCACGGCAGGTCCATCATCGGATCCCTGAATAATTCCCACTGCATTTCCATGCGAATCGATATGGGTCTCCGGAACACCATACGTCTCAAATTTATCCCTGATGTATTCTGCCCGAAGGATTTCGTTACCCGAAGGCGCATAGATTTTTGCCATTTCTTTCCAGGCCACTTTCAGGTCCGTCTTCTGGGCCTCGAATGCTTCGAATACGCCCTTTACCAGGGGACTGTTAAAATAGTCGGAGACTTCTTTCGCATAATCCTGGCTGGAAAGAGGATGGGATTGGATGAAAGAAATCCAAGTAAACAAAAACATTAACCAATTAGGAATACTCACTTCAACTTTTCCTTTCAACTAATTCCATTGATTTAAATCGAAGGGGAAAGACATAGATCATAAAATTCTTACTCCTAAATCACTCAAACAAACTCAAATACTCCGAAAACGCAAAATTCCGGTTACGCTTGTATCCTGTGAGTTCATGTAAAATATGAAGGGCACATAAATCACGCAATAGGGTATTTGCCGTAGGCAGCGACACAGAAATCAACCTGGTGATATCTTGGGCGGTTACAATAGGTTTGCGATAAAGTTCGGTCATCAGTGCGATACTATTCTTGGCGCGTTTTCCCGTGTTTTTCATGATCTTCTCTTCACACGCCTGTTTTATAGCAATGATGGATTGGAACGTACCGATGCTCTTCTTAGCCGTTTCGATAACACCCACCATGAAAAACTTGAGCCATTGGTTCAGGTTGTTTTTCAAGCGGGCTGCCATTAGATTGTCATAGTACAGAATCTTGTTCCGTTCAAAAAAATCCGACAGATAGAGGGCCGGTTTGGTCAGCAATTGCTTACTGACCAGATACAGTGTGATAAGTAAACGTCCAATACGACCATTGCCGTCCAGAAACGGATGGATGGTCTCGAACTGATAATGCGCTATGGCAATGCGCACCAGCTCAGGAATCTGAATTGTATTGTTGTTAAGAAACTTTTCCAGATCGCACATCAATTCCGGGACTTCATCATGATGTGGCGGAATAAAGACCGCATCCTTCAATGTGGCACCACCAATCCAGTTCTGGCTCTTGCGAAACGCACCTGGTTGTTTACCCTCACCGCGCACATCAGTCAGAAGAATTTTGTGAGTATCCCGAATCAACCGGCTGGATATTGGGAGTTTTTCCAATCCTCTAATGGCCGTATTGATAGCCTTGATGTAGTTTTGCACCTCTTTCCAATCATCCCGCCTTTCCGGATGGATATCGCCTTCCTTTAAGAAGGCTTCTTCTATGTGGGTACGCGTGCCTTCAATACGGCTGGAAGTGACTGCCTCTTTGGCCACATGCATTGTGATGAAAAAATCAATGTCAGGAATCAAATGTGAAAACGCATTGAGTTCACCTAAAAAACGGGATGCATCAGCGACCATGGTTTGTAGATCGGTATCCGTGATGAGCCATTGCCGATTAATCATCTCGGGTGAAAAACTTTGATATCGATACTGCTCCACCCATTTTCCAGCGCTAAATTGATCGACACGAAAATATTTCATATTTAATCTAGTTTTTTTATAATTAACTTTGTTGTGCTAAATTTAATTATAAAAATTCATAATTAAAAGTACTTTTTAAGTACCCAGTATTTTATCTAAGTCTTTCAATCTCCGACAGATTCGTTGGAATATCCTTGACAATCTTTTCACGGAGTCTGAAAAGGCGATATTTATTGAAGTCTCCCATGACAGGAATTTCATACCGAATTTAGACTCTGCTATTTAGGACGTAACCCCTCGACAGGACTCACCACGCAATGCCGTAATCGTCTCCGTAATTACTGGCACCGCCCCAGAAGGTCTTATGCTCCCAGTCAAAATAGATTGCATTGATAGGACCCGATGTTCGTTCGCTATAGTCCAGACTGTACCCCATGTCGGCCAACCTCTGCCTCACCCAGGAGGGCACCGCTTCATTGAGCCGGAGCCGTCCCGGTGTGGCCTCGTGCTTGCCGAAGGAACTCTGCATCTGGTAACTCACGATGTTGGCCGCTTCACAGGCCTCCTGGACGTTCATTCCAAACTCGACCATGTTCAGGAAAAACTGGAGCATGTTCTGATCCTGTGTGTCTCCGCCCTGCACGGCGAAGGAGAGGAAGGGTTTTCCGTCTTTAATCGCCAGGCTGGGTGTCAGCGTTGCCCGGGGGCGTTTGCCCGGAGCGATCACGTTGTAGGGATTCTCCCCTTCATCCAACACGAAACTCTGGGCCCGCTGGCTCATGCCGATGCCGGTCTTTCCGGCAATACAGGCGGGCACCCATCCACCGCTTGGTGTGACGGACACCACCCATCCTTCTTTATCGGCGGCCTGAATGGAGGTCGTGCCCCTTTGGAATGTTTCATCATGGGCCGCCAATCTTTCCTGGCTCCATTCATCCGGATTTGACAGGCCCACATTGGACCATTTTTCCAATAGATGCAGAAAAGGATTTTTCTTCCCTTCAAAAGGATAGGGATCGCCGGGTTTGATATCGGGATCGTTCATATCCCAGTCGATAATTTCCATACGTTTCTTAGCGTAATCCTTCGAAAGCAGTCCCTTGATGGGCTCTTCAGGTGGATAATAGGGATCGCCGTAGTAAAAATCCCGGTCTGCAAAACAGAGATTCATCACCTGGTAGAGGGTATGAATATACTTGGCCGTGTTGTATCCCATGGTCTTCAGATCATAATTTTCCAACATATTCAACATCTGAAGGAGCACGGGGCCCTGAACCCAGCAGGTCAATTTATAGACTTCGATGCCCTTGTAAGTGGTCATCACCGGTTCTTCAAGGTAGACCTTCCATTTGGCCAGATCCTCCATGGTGATGAGGCCCCCCTGTTCCTGACAACCGCGGACAAATTCTTTGGCTATGTCTCCTTTGTAAAACCGGTCGTATGCCGCATAGATGGCTTCTTTTCGACTCTTTCCCTGAGCCAGTGCCTTTTGTTCCGCTTCCACCAATTTCTTTAATGTATTCAATAAGTCGGACTGGCGGAATACTTCACCAATATGCGGGCCCTCGTGTTCCTCTCCCAGGTGGGGAAGAAAGACACGCTTGGAGTAGGGCCATTTCTTGATTCTGTCTTTGGAACGCTCCACCCTTTGGGTAAAACCCCGCTCGGCGGGGTATCCCTCTGCCATCTCCATGGCAGGCTCCAATACATCCTTGAGACTCATGGTTCCAAACTCGGCCAGCATGGTCATGAGTCCTCCCGGTGTGCCCGGTGTCACGGCTGCCAGGGGTCCGTATTCCGGGGGATATTCCATATCCTTCTTCTTGTAAAATTCCGGTGTCGCTCCCGTAGGAGCCACACCCAACGCATTAACACCAATCACTTTCTGGGTATGGGGATTGTAAATCAACGCCTGGGTCTCGCCACCCCAGCCCAAAACATCCCACATGGTACTGACCGATGCCAGCATGGCGCATGTTGCATCCACGGCATTCCCTCCCCTGTCAAAAATCTTGGCACCCGCCGTCGCACCAATGGGTTTTCCTGTAATGGCAACCCAGTGTTTTCCATGGAGAACGGGCTTCTGCGTGGATTGAGCATAACCATCCATGTTGATTAATAATAAAATCAAAAACAGGGGTATACTTGTTGACACTTTTTGAATTATGAATTGATTAAACATCATGAGGACCCTCCCAATGTTAATACACAAAATACAACTTTGTGGTTTATTTTTTTAAATCCAGAAAAATGCTCGGCCCTACTCGATCCAGAGTTCCCGCTCCCGGTCTTCCCAGAATTCGACCTTCATACCTGTATGTTCAAAAACACCCTTATAGTAGGGATCATTCTTCTTGTATTCCTCGTAGGGTCCCTTGTAGTCTGCACGACGTTTCTTGTAGGCCTCATAGGCTGCCAGGCTGTCATATTCCCACATGACAAAATGACGACCCGATTCTTCACCGGCAACTGATTTCACAAAATAACGGACACTCTTCCACTCCCCGAAGAGTTCCCGGTGACCGTTCACCCACTTCAGCCAGCGGCGCATCTCCTTCTCATGTGCCTCTGCTTTGCCTTCGGCAACATGCCAACTCTCCACCTCAAAAACAGACATGATGATGACTCCATTTTTCCTTATTATTGAAAAAAATGAAACAACTGTATTAAATTTCCTTCATCTCCATGCTACTGGTTACTGGCACCTGGTTTCTGGTAAATGATGTGGTCAAAATGATTTTCTTCCAGCAACCAGAGACCGGAAACCAAAAACCTGAAACCAGTAACCAGCAGCCAGCAACCAGTAACCAGTAACATTTTCAATGATGTCCCGGATGATCCTCTTTCAAAACGACTCCACCAAACTCACCGCCATATTTAACGGCAAGTCGACGAAGCCTACGTTGTCGATCTGATTGGATTGGTAGGCGTGTTCGTGCCTGCGCGCGCCGTGGGATCCCGACACCAGTCAGGAAAATACCACTGCTCAATCCGGCTTTTATAAATGTTCTCCTCTTCATCGGATAATAACCTATTTATAGTCACTTTAAACTATTCAGTTATTAGAAATTAGCTGTTAGCATTTTAATGGATTCATAAATCCGTTTATAAACATTGATCACCAGTTCCAGCCCCTTTTGCCAGATTTAAATTTCTAAAATTCGTCATTGCTAACCGCTAACCCCTAACACCTAACGACTGAATAATAATAGTCACTTTAAACTAAAATTCTACCAATCCAGCTAATTTCAATACTTCCAAGTAGTTGATTATGCCCTCTAATTTGGACTCTCTCTGATGCTGGAGGTCCAGAAGATATTTAATATCCAGGGCACTATTCTTCCCATTGATGCAAAGATGGAGTTCCCGCGTATTGGCTATGTCTCTATATCCATAAGGATACTTTCTCCGTTCTTCTGCAGGGACGCTGCTGATGAACTCTCTATCACCGCCATATCCTTTGGATCTTACCTTTGCAGTGGTCCTGGGTACAATCTTCGCCGCTCTTTTTTCGATATCGTTGAGTTGCACCTTGCCGACACTGGTATTCAACCGTTTCGCCACCACACTCAAATGTGTTTCCAGGGCTGTGAGGTGAGCGGCTCCGATCTTATCAATCGTGGATTTCATCTTGGCCACATAATTGCCGACTGTCTTCTTATCCTCAGCAAGCTCGAGGACCGAATCGAGGGTTTCCTTTTCGTTTTTGGCTACGAGCTGAAGACGCATACGGGCCATTTTATAAGCCTTACTTAGGGTTTCCGCCGTTGCTTGATTCAAATCTTCCAAACTCACTATGAACTGGTGACCCAGACGCCGGGTTCCATTGCTGGCAATCTCTCCTGCAATTTTCATGGCCATATCGTCATCGGCGTTGGCAACGGTATAAGCACCGGCCGCCCCGATGATGGCGATCCGTCTCATTTGAGTTGGATCTGATTTGTTGACCCGATCCCCGGATGTATGATACCACTGATCCGGCCAGGCAATCATCATGATACCAGGGACACCCACGGACCAGTCGTTGAACACCTCGTGGTCCGAAGATCCGTAATGGGTCTCGATAGCATACCAGAACGGCTCATCTGCACCGGTCGGAGCGACGATACGATGTGGAATTTTATCGAAGTTGCCGCGGTTCTGAATCCGTTCCCGGCTTCCTTCACCGACAAACCGGTAATAATTTTCCATCACATCGTTGATGTAATGGGGATTGCCCCAGGTCGTGCGCATCAGACAGAAGAAGGCCTTATTCAGACTCAGCCACTCACCCACCATGTCCATATTGATATTACACAGGGTCTCTTCCATGATGTCATTGTTGGCAGCGACCCAGGGACCGATGCCTGAAAATTCGGGTCCCCATATGAAACGGATCGTCCTCTTGGGACGCGGAATACGACCTTCCTCAATGAGTGTGTGCAACGTCCGCGCGACCTCCAGGATGCCGGCGCTTCCCGATTTGTTATCGTTGGCACCCTGCTTGACGATACCCTCGAATAGATGGGCCGACAGGATCACTTCGCCCGCATCCGGATCGGTACCCGGAATATGACAGGTCACATCCTGCAATTCGTAATCCATCATCTGGGCTTCCACCTGGGCATGGACAGTGATTTTTTCTCCCATGAGCAATCGCCGTTTCAGATAATCTCCTTCCCGTACAGGCAGATGGAATCCAAACTTGGGCGTTTCCGGTTGAGTCTCACCTTCCGTGCTTCTTCGCCGGCGGCTTCGTATGCCACTCCAGGGAATCTGAAGCGGATCGAAATAGGGTCTCGACTGGCTGATGGCGATCACTCCCAAGGCACCGCCCCTGGTACAGGCCAGGTTATGCACACTGCTGATGCGACCCTCTGTAACAACAACTTTGCCTTCCACCTCGACGGCCTCGATCTCTTCTCTCGTGCCACGGCCCACCCAGATCAGTTCGGCTTTGACATCCGTGGTGGCACTCCCCGATGCCAGCATGGCAGTCATATCCTGGTAGGATGCGATCTTCTGTCGTTTGGGGCTACTTCCCAGAGTTCCCCTTTGATGCCGTCCCACACCTGCCTACCCGGGAAACGGACAATTTCGGCACCAGGCAGTCCGTAATGCTTCACCTGGTCATAGATGTACTGGGCTTCATAAAATGTCGTTTTATATTCCTCAGTGGGC
>CAZYTI010000065.1:0-10763 GCA_964650065.1 uncultured bacterium | reverse complement strand
AACAGGAATCAGAATGCTCATCAATAAAAAAGTGATATACATAGGTTGCCTCTGTTATTTCACCAAGATTAACATCAAAACGGCAAGCCCAACGATAAACCATATGAAATATGTAGTTAAGATGCCCGTGTGCGCTTTTCTTAAAAATTGACTCGATTCGAGTGAGATGATTCGAATACCCTCGTAAAATCTTTCAATTGTACGATCTACACCCCGGTAGAGAACAAGGGACAGTACTCTCATCACGCTTCTCCCCCTCTCGTATATATCGAATCTCCCACTCCTTCCCTTTGCGTATAAAATCGGTAAAAAGCCGGTCGATTCAATCGTATCATAAAAATGAGTTCCGGATACCCTCACCTCATCACTATCGATGGGTTCTCCGCCCACAAAGATATCTCCTTCTTTCACGCTTTTGATATTTCCGAACCGATACAGGACGACACCGCATAACAGGCTGAAGACAAGAAGAAGGGTTGCCAGCGTAGGACTCCACACACCGGAAAGATGAATGGCTTCACCAAATCCACTGAACCGTGCTCCTAAAACCGGACCGATGAAGTATTTCAGGGGTATCTGGGCAAATATTCCAAAAAATACACAGAGAAAAGCAAGAATAACCATAGGAACTTTCATCGAAAATTCAACTTCCTTCGGTTTAGCGCTCTCTTTTGGCTTCTGGCCAAAAAAGACCGAATGGAGGACCTTTACGAACGAAGCCAGGGTGAGTGCACTGCCGAACATGGCCGCGATTAAGAATAGTGGCCAAGAGGAGACACCTGCATCAATCGTTCCCTGATATACCATCCACTTGGATACGAATCCGTTAAAGGGAGGAATTCCCGATATGGCTAAAACCGCAATCATACAGGACATAAAAGTGACAGGCATAGCCCGGGCCAATCCTCCCAGCTTATCCAGATGGGTTGTTTTCATCCTGTATTCTATTGAACCGGCACACAAGAAGAGACAACATTTATAGATGGCGTTGTTTATCATGTGAAATAATCCACCTGCAATCCCAATGGTCGTTCCGGTGCCAATTCCCAAAACCATGTATCCGACCTGGGAGATGGCGTGGAAAGAAAGCAACTTTTTCAGATCCTTTTGAATCAAGGCCATCATGACTGCGGCGATTATCGTGATACCGCCCAGACTCATCAGGAGTATCTTCATGCGATCATCCAACACAAAGAGATTCAACGTCAGCCGAGCCAACAGGTAGATCCCGAGCAGCTTATCCAATGCCGCAGGAAGGAACGCCATCACCGGTGTGTGTGTCACTTCGGCGGCATCCGGAATCCAACTGTGAAAGGGCATTGCACCTCCCTTGGCAATCGCCCCAATCATCAGGAGGATGAAGGCAGTTATGGACAATCCACCTCTTATGGGTGTTGTTATCTCCGTCATCGTGAGACTTCCCGAAAGTCGCCAGAGTATCATCACACCCAACAACATCAAAAAATCGGATCCCCCCACAATTATAAAACTCTTACGGGCGGCTTTTTCAGCATGCGATCCACTCAATCGAATCAGTAGATAAAGCATGATGGCAATCATGCCCCAAAACATCAGAAGAACGATGAGATTGTTGGAAAGTACCGCTCCATTGGCAAATCCTACAGTCCAGAGGAGATAGCAGTAATAATCCTTCAGACGTTCTTTATCCTTCATCTGTTTTAAAGAATAGAGGACGATCAATAACCCGAAAATGGAGCAGGCAAGAAGAATAAAACTATTGAAATGGTATGCGTAGAGGTCAAATTCGATCCGGAAATAGGAAAAATCAATCCATTCAATTTGTAGCCTGAGGTCATCACAGAGTAGGATGATCAGAGCAACAGCGGATGTCAGAAACATAACGATAAATGAGAGAAGCTCCCTGATACGCTGTCCGATGTGTAAGAGACACAGTAGTCCTGCAAACACGGGTATAAGAACTGGAATGAGTAACATTGAATTCATATCATACCCCTACCAGGGCAAGAATCATCCCTGCAACTGCGACCGGAGTCACAAATCCCCAGAAAAATTTAACCGCCTGATCGATTCGCAGGCGTGGAAAAATTGATTTGACTAGAATGATCAGCATGAGAATTGTGAAAAATTCTGAAAAGGCAACCAGAACTCCTCTGACATTGAAATGAATCCCTCCCAGAAAAAGCGTCATCAAAAAAATCGGGAGTATGAAGAGTGACATGGCATTGGTCAATTTAAACATTGCCAAAGCCACACCAGAATATTCTGCCAACGGACCACCGATGATCTCGGTTTCGGCCTCCGGAATATCGAAAGGGATATAACCGAGCTTCGCCTGTATACAAACAAGGCTCACGAGGAAAGCGACCCCGCACGATGGATTGCTTATAAGCACACCCTGAAGTGATTGGAATCCGACGATCTCTCCCAGGATTATCGATCTTGCCTTGATGACGACAGTGATAATGGCAATAAGAAAAGGTAATTCATAGGCGAGGATCATTTTCATTTCCCTGGCTGAACCGATGGCACCAAAAGGATTTCGCGAAGAAGATCCTCCGAGGATAAGTGCAAGGGAAGGTAGTATGAGCAGATACAGGACAACAATTAAGTCGCCTATAAAGCTCACATCTGGTCGGATGTTCACTTTACAGACGATGGTGGATACGAGACTCATACCGGCAAGGCCAATGAGAGGCGCTAAAAGAAAACCGGTTTTCTTGCTCCCTTTTGGGATAATCATGACCTTACACATCAGTTTGAAAATGTCTGCGTAACATTGATACCAGGGCGGCCCAATTCGGCTCTGTATACGTGCAGCGATCTTTCTATCAACCCAGCAGAGGAAAAGACCAACAGAACTGCTGAAGATGAAACCCGGAATCAAGACTACGGCAAAGACTGCTTTTGCAATTTCATCCATTCTTGAAAACACTCCTTCTTTAATGTTTCAGGAGCACACTTCTTTTTAACCAGCCCCAAGGCGACGGCAATGCCGTGTAAAATCGCTTCCGGACGTGGCGGGCAGCCTGGTATATAAAAGTCGACCGGAAACACTTTATCGACACCCCCGATGATGTTGTATGCATCGTGCCAGATCCCTCCGCCGCATGCGCAAGAGCCGATGGCGAACACGAATTTGGGATCCGGCACAGAATCATACAGATTCTTGAGAGCAGGCAGGACCTGCCTCGTTACAGGTCCTGAAACGAGCAAGGCATCGGCATGGCGGGGTGTCCCCACCAATTTGATACCGAACCTCTCAGCATCGTAATAGGGTGTGAGTACATTGATCACCTCGATATCACAACCATTACAGGCGCCTGCGTTCGTATGATAAACCCAAACGGATTTTTTTACACACTCGTGTAACAGATGCTTAAACATGCGAACCATCCTTTAACCCATATTTCTCAATTTTTGTGTCTTCTCCCGAGACAGTCGGATCAACTCCTGTCCGGAAATGCTCTTCTCGTCATTTTTATTGTCCACAACGATCATTCTCTCTGTACAGGAAAAACAGGGATCGAGGCTGCCTATAGCAATGGGAACATCAGCGATTTCTTCGTTTTGAATCATGGCAGGCACTGCCTGAAGATTTGGATAGGTCGGAGCCCTCACTTTCCAGCGGTAGGGTCGATTTTCACTGCCGGTTAATATATAATGAACGGCCTCGCCTCGCGGTGCCTCCACGACCACGACAGCCTCTCTGTTGGGAGGAATCTCTTCCACATGGCCCATGATCTCTCCATCGGGCAATTCTCTGAGTGCCTGTCTGATAATCTTTATGGCCTCGAACAACTCTTCCAGTCGGACGAGGGTGCGGGACCAGCATCCCCCATCCTCGTGAACCGGAACCTCGAATGATAGTTTATCGTACACGGCATAGGAATGGTCTCTGCGAGAGTCGATATTTACTCCTGAACCTCTGGCGACAGGACCAACCACACATGTATCCAGAGCTTCCTTCTTTGGTATTACACCCACGTTTTTCAGCCTGGCATGGAGGGCGGAATCCCCCAGGACAGCATCCACCAGGGCCTTCAATTCCTTTTCCATGTGATCGAGGGTTTCGTTCATTTTTGGATGCATCGCCTTGGGGATGTCCCTTCTTACACCCCCGACGAGATTCATCCCATAGGTCTTTCTGTTGCCCGTAATCTGCTCACACATCCACATCACGGGTTCCCGGATACGCCAGCTCTGCATGAGTACGGTATCGAATCCGATGATATGGCCGGCTATACCCAACCATAACAAATGGCTGTGAATTCTTTCCAACTCCAACAGAAGGGTGCGAATGTAATGGGCTCGAGCGGGCACTTCAATCTTGGCGGCTTCTTCCACGGCTTCACAGTAGCAGGTCGAGTGAGTGAAGCCGCAGATGCCGCAGATCCTTTCGGCGATAAAACAGATTTGATTGTATGTCAGCACATCGTCCCCCATCTTTTCAATTCCACGATGGCTGTAGAATCCCCGATAGTCACAACCGACGATTTTTTCACCTTCGACAAAAACTTTGAAATAGGCCGGTTCTTCCAGAACCGGAAAAAATGGCCCGATGGGTACAACCTTGGCACCTTGAGGGGGGGGCGCCAATTTCACTCGATTTTCTATTTGGGAGGCGGGCCGATGATTGTAAGGAAAATCCTTACGTAATGGATATACACCATCGGGCCAGTCATCTGCGAGGATTAAGCGCCTGGGATCGGGGTGATTTTTGGGGTGAACGCCGATCATGTCCCGGACTTCCCGTTCCGCCCAGTTCGCTCCGGAAATAAGCGGCGTAATGGAATCGATGAAGGGTTCCGCAGGATCCACGGGTACACGGACGCTTAAAAACAATTTTTCCTTGTCGAGGGAAAAAATAAACGAAATGACATAATGACCGTTTAAATGGACCTCATCCGAACCCACATTCACCAGGAACCGAAATCCGCAAGTGTTGATCACATAATCTGCCAGGGGAATCAAGGCTTTCGGTTTGATGGTGATAAATATTTTTCCGGTCGTCTCCTCTTCCGAATGGGATATTTCTTTTGCAAAACGGCAATGCAAATCTTCGATTAATTGTTTTCCTGTCAGCATCTATTGTCCCCTCAATCCAGTCGTCATGAGTTTATCCAGGGGATGTTTTGGCGTAAAACAACGTCCGCATCTACCACACGTCCCCATGTAAAGCTCCACGGATATATGCAAGTCTTCTTTGGAATCGGTGGCGGTCTCGAATTCTTGTGTCATTATGATCGCATTCTCGGGGCAAACTTCTTCACATCTTCCACAATAGGTACAACGCTCCAAATAGAAATCGATCCTCCTCCACTCACTATTCAAATCAGTGATCACGATAGCCCGTGCTGGACACACGTTGGCACAACCTCCACAACCCACACATTTTTCCCGATCTATCTCCGGTTTGCCTCTGAACCCGTCAGGAGGCAGGGCCGGCTTAAAAGGATAGGAGAGGGTAACTCTTCCTGCTTTCAGGCAAATCCACGCTTCTTTCAATTTACTCAGGATCATTTATTCGACTCCTCTCAATGACATTATTTTCAGCACACCATCCTACAGTGTCTCTCAACACCTTCATGCTTCTTCCAGCATCGTTTTCATCTCTCTATAGGAGAAAACGGGTCCATCCTGGCAAATGTACTTATCTCCGACACAGCAGTGTCCACATTTGCCGACACCGCATTTCATGTGCCGCTCAAGAGTAGATATAATGGCTTCATCCGTGAAGCCGATTTTTATTAAATCACGGATCACAAATGGAATCATGATAGGAGGACCACATACAAAGGCCACACTGTTTTCGCTGGTAATCTCAGCTTTGGTAAATAGAGTCGTCACGACACCCACTTCCCCCTCCCAGGATTCATCCCCCCGGTCTACGGTGACCAGGAGCTTTACATCCGGACGTTTTGCCCAGCGGTCGAGTTCTCTCCGGAAATCCAAATCCGAAGGTGTTCGGGCACCATAGAGGATTGTAAAATCGACAAACCGATCCCGATGGTCGAGGGCAAAATTAATGAGGGACCGTAACGGAGCCAGACCTATACCCCCGGCCACGAAGAGCAGGTTTTTTCCAAAAACTTTCTCATAGGGGAATCCGTTGCCAAAAGGACCTCGGATACCGATCTCCGAACCCACAGGTAACTTGTGCAATGCAGCCGAAACCAATCCAACATTTTTTACGTTGAGCTCCAGGAATCCGGGCCGCGACGGTGTGGATGTAATGGAGACAGGAATCTCACCACACCCGAATACCGAGACTTCTAAGAACTGACCCGGTCTATAATCGAATGCTTCCTGCGCCTCGCTATCCTTAAAACGAATCTTAAAAGTGGACACGTCTCCCGTTTCTTCCGCAATGTCATCAATAACAGCGATATCCGGTATATAAAGATCCTTCAACTGGCAACCCCTTTTCTGATTTTCTCTGCGATTGCCGGCATGCTGATATTGGCAAAACAAGTCGTGATGCACCTCCCACAACCGACACATCCATGCCTGCCGTTTCTCTCGATGTACTGATAGGACAGTTTATGAAAGAATCGCCTTTTCAATCTGTCTTTCTTCTTAGAACGCGGATTGTCGCCGCCCGCCATTTTTGTGAATCCTGCAAAAGCGCAACTGTCCCACGTCCTTACCCTCATTCCCTCGTTCTCGTTGATGGGCACATCCACGACGTTATAACAACAGCACGTGGGGCAGACATACGAACACCCCCCACAATCCTGACAACGGTTGCCCAGGTTCTCCCAGAGTTCATCGGGGACCTGGTCGAGCGTGATCTTTTGAATCGCCTTACTGAGATAGGCACGCGTGTCTTTAAATTTCCGGATGGCCTCATCCATGATCCGGATCAATTCCCTATCCTCTGCTTCAGTGGCCGACCGGAATAAATCTTCATGACCATAAACAATCTTGAGACCCCGGGCAGAGCCCACTTGGACAATATATTCATCATCGCCCATTTGCGTGAGTTGGAGATCAAAATTCTCTTTAAGGAAAGGTCCTGCATCACAACATACACAAAAACAGTCTTCTCCAGGCTGGTGGCATCCGAAGGCAATGATGAAGGTATTGGCACGACGTAGTGCGTAGTAATTATCCTGAAACGATTTCGTTTCCATATCGGATGTCTTTCTACCGATGGGGCCTCCCCCAAAAAACCGATCTAAAAAAACAAGGGCATTGACATCGCAGGGCCGGATACCGAAAATCATTCTGACCCGATCATCGTACGTGGGCGTGATTTCGAAGCCCTGGTCCGTCCTTTTATAATGGAACAATTCTTCCGTCTGGGGAAGAAAAAACCGTTTCGGCGGCAGGACCGTATTCACATACGTCCAATCCCAGGCAACATCCTCGACGGATTCGATGGGGTAAAAGATAACCTCACCCCCATGTCCCTTGATGGGTGCAATCACCTCTCTATCCTTTAAAAACCGGGACATCAGGGTAAAGAGATCCTTCCTTTTGATAATTCTTAATTCTTCTCCGTATCCGCTCATAATTTTTCAACTTTCACTGCACAGAGTAATTCTGACACTTTTGCTTTGGCCAATACACTCGGATTTAACAACACCTTTGTGGCGATCTCTTTATAATGAAATGGGATAAACAAAGTCTTTTCCTGAACCATGTCTGTGAGTAGAGCCGCCGTTTCGAGCTCGCCCCGTCTGGATAATACACGAATGCGTTCCCCGTTCCGGATCTCAAGCCGTTCGGCATCCTTTGGATGAATGGCTGCGAACACTTCAGGATATTCCCGGTTCAATGTGGCCGAACGTCGCGTCATCGTACCGCTGTGCCACTGAAAGTATAAACTGCCCGTCGTGAGTGTAAAGGGATACGCTTCATCGGGTGGTTCTATCAAAGGAATATTTTCTACCGGTGTAAAATGGGGCTTCTCCAAACCATTCTGTTCGACCAACGAAAAACGGGACTGAGATCGATCAAAATAAGCCATATGCAAAATTGGCGTACCTGTATGTTTTTTATCCGGACATGGCCACTGGAGTCCCCATGCTTCGTCCAGGTGATCAGGCGCTATCCCTGCGTAAATCGGTGTGAGGGTCGCAATCTCCCCCAGGATATCCTCCGACGATGCATAGTTCATGGGATATCCCAGCTTGTTTGCCAGTTCGGTGATGATGAGCCAGTCCGACTTGCTTTGACCCGGCGGATCGATGGCTTTTCTGATTCGCTGAACCCGTCTTTCAGTATTCGTAAATGTCCCATTCTTCTCGGCAAAACAAGCGGCAGGTAACACGACATCGGCATAAACAGCGGTCTCAGTTAAAAAGATGTCTTGTACGACCAGAAATTCCAAGTTTTTTAAGGTTTCTGCCACATGCTTGACATCCGGAGCGGTGACCATTGGATTTTCACCAGCGATGATCATTCCCTTTAAATTGCCCGGAGTTAACATTTCGAGGAGCGAGAATCCGGAATGGGTTGGCAATTCTACATTCCAGGCTCTTTCAAATTTCACCCTACTCGGAGTGTGACTTACAGCCTGGTAACCTGGAAGGAAATCGTGTAGTCCCCCGACATCGTTGACTCCTTGGCTGTTGTTCTGTTCCAGGAGCGGCAGGATACCGGTTGATGGTTCACCCAGATGTTGAGTCAAGACAACCAAATTGGCCAGTGCCCGGACGTTTTCTATTCCACTGATTTGTTGGGTAAGACCGGTTGAGTAAACGACCATGGCTTTTTTTGATCGCACGTAGATTTCGGCTGCCTTCCGGATATCTGCCTGGGGGACACCGGTAATACTCTCAGCCCTCTTGGAATTGTATTTTTTCACCATCTCTTTCAATTCGGGTAGATTAGCCGTGAGTCCGGAAACTTGTTTCTCATCGATGAATGCATCGTATAAAATTGAATGGATTATACCATTGATTAAAGCAATGTAGGTCCCTGGTCTAATTCGAAGGTGGATATGAGCAAATCGTGAAAGATGAGTCTTTCTTGGATCGATTAGGATGAGTTTCGCACCGTTGGTAACGCTGTTGATGATACGGGAACTCACCTGTGGATGTACATGGGTAGGGTCGGCACCGACGACACAAATGAGTTCTGCTTGTTCGAGTTCATTAAGAGAATTCGTTGAAGCGCCAGTACCCAAAACAGATGTCAATCCAGGCCGGGTTGCTGCGTCGTAAATAGTACCTCCATTATCGATGTTATTTGTCTTCAATACGGCACGAGCCAATTTCATTAATACGTAGTTGTCTTCATTGGTACATTTTGCCGAGCAGATCACACCCAGAGATTGACTCCCGAATTCTGATTTAACCGCCATCAACCTCTTTGCCACATGCCTCAATGCCTCTTCCCATTCCACCTCTCTAAAGATAGATTTGTAATCCTTTCTACACTCCTTTTTTAAATCATCATACTTACTTCCAACACGTATAAGAGGTTTCGTGAGCCTGTCGGGGTGTTGTATAAATTCGTAGGCATGCCACCCGCGTGCGCACAGCCGCCCACGAGAGATGGGATGTTTCTGTGAAGGTGTCACGCCTGTTACTTTCCCCCTCTCAACTTGGAGATACATCCCACAACCACAACCACAGAACGGACATGTTGTTAACACATCTATCATTGGGAAGCATCCTTATTCATTGAGAAGCGCCTCTATTCTCTGCAGTAAGTCTGTCGCTTCGATAGGCTTCACCGCATAGTCATCCGCCTCGAAGTACTCACCATCTGTTTTAGGATTGAATTTAAAGCCCGTTTTCTCCGTGATGGAAGAGATAGTAAACACAGGAATTTTCTTGAGATCCGGATCATGTTTCAGTTTATAACAAATCGTGAATCCATCATCCAAGCGATCCATCATGATATCCAGGAGAATTAAATCGGGTTTGACCTCTTGAATCTTATCCATGGCTTCATTTCTATTATGAGCGACATCTACTTTATAATCTTTTTTTTCCAATATGATACGGGTGGCATTTACAAAATCCGGATCGTCATCCACAATTAATATTTTTGCTGGCCGGTTCATTTTATTACCCTCCCTTTCTTTGCCAATTTTTTTAAATACATTGTCGACAGCCAGGATCAGCTCCTGGTTTTCGAACGATTTGATATGATAATAAAAAATGTCCTGTTCTCTCACTTTGCTTTCCAATTCTCTCGAATTACTTGTGGAAGTAATGATCACTTTTACCTTAGGATTAAAATTTCTCACTATTTTCACTGCCTCATAACCCTTCATTTCGGGTAAATCGACATCCATGATGATACAATCAAATGGAACCTTTCGTATCTTTTCTATTGCTTTGGTGATCCCTGACCTTGTAATGACCAATGAATCCACATTACTGAAGAGGGAAGCGTACTCTTCTCTCATTTTTGTATCCGGATCCAAGATGAGTATCTTTCTTTTAATGCCTTTCATCAGGCCTCCTACTACCCGGGTAATAGACAAAAGGCATACCACTTGTTTTATTATAAAAAAAACCACTCAGGATATTTCCTAAGTGGTTAAAATAAAATTGGTTATTAAATATCTATTTAAACGGGGACATTATCAGGAAAAAGAAAAAAGGGGGTATTCCTCTCCTTCGAGGGGTATTATGCCCCCTTTTCAATTTCCTTTCTATAGTTCAATTCTGTATTTCTTGACCTTGATACGAAGGGTTTTCCTGTCGATTCCCAAAACTTCGGCCGTTTTCTGCATATGTCCATTACATTGCTTTAAAATCTTTCCGATGTGTTCCCTCTCCACATCGATCAGTGCCTTCTCTCCAAATGCGTATGTCTCT
>CAZYTI010000064.1:0-10823 GCA_964650065.1 uncultured bacterium | reverse complement strand
ATATGCGATGTCGACATCGTTGGGATCCACCACAACGCTCATCACACGGGCATTTGGCTCCATACCGGCACCCTGTTGGGTCCAGGTCTCTCCGCCATCAATGCTCCGGTACACACCCTGCCCACCGAGTTCGGATTCTTCAGCGATCCCGGCAAACATCAGATCGGGATTTAACGTATGGATGACCAAAGATTTGACAGAGAGGGACGGCAGTCCTGTTCCCATGTTATTCCAGGTATTCCCGCCATCCACCGATTTGCGAAAACCGGCATTTTGGGTGGACGCATAGAGTATATCAGCGTCTGCGGGATGGACGACCAGAGCCGTTATGCTTTTACTGTCCTCGTCGGCGTGAATTAGATTGAAATGCTCACCTCCGTCTGTGGAAATATTAAACCCTGTCTGCGCCGCAGCGTACACGATGGAAGGATCGGAGGGCGCGAAGACCAAGCTTGAAATTCCACCTGTCATCGTGCCGATATGCCAAACGGCGCCGCAATCATAACTGAATACGACGGTCCCGAAATCACTGGGCATGGTCAACACATGATTCGGATTTAAAGGATCAACGGCAAGAGCGATGATTTCATTGAATTTGGCAAACATACCCTCGGGCGGATTGCAAAGTCCTATCCAGTCCTTACCGCCGTTTTCACTCCGATAGATGCCTGAACGGCTGCCCGCATAGACGATCTGCGGTGCACCGGGTACCACGGAGAGATGACTCATCAGCGCGCCCGTATACCCCTTGCTGGCCTTTATCCAGGTTACGCCGCCGTCGGTGGACAGTAGATTGCCGCCGAGATAATTATTGACGATGATACGCATGGGATCTTCCGGATCGCACTGGGCGTCTATGGGTAACCCCGCCACAATGCCCGGGGGCCCCCACATATTTTCTGTTCGGGAGAACCGCTGCCAGGTAAAGCCGGCGTCATAGCTGCGGTACACCGCCTCGGGACTGAAGGCGTACGCGATGTCCGGGTCGTTGGTTGAATATTCGACCACGAGGAACATTTCTTGACTCCCGATGACCCGGGTCCAGTTGTCACCCCCATTGGTCGTGATATATATACCGCCGGTGTGCTCCTGATAGTATCCGGACCAATTGTTCTGACCTGCTGCGGCCAACAGCGTGTCCGGATTCCTGGGATGCATATACAAGCTGCCGATATACAAATCGAGCAATCCGTTGGCCTGGTCTTGAACTTGCCAATTTTCACCCCCGTCGGTGGATTTGAGAATACCCACGCCTCCGGCGAAACCTGCTGCCGTGTCGGTTATAGCCGATTCTCTGTCAAATATACCTGTAGATACGTATATCATTTCCGGATCGCGCGGATTGATCCAGCAATACCGGGCCAGATTGTTGCCGCGCCAGATCTCGGTCCAATTCTCACCGCCGTCGGTTGTTTTGAACACGACACCCATTGTCAAGTCCATTTCGATTCCTTTTATGGGCTCACGATCAGCCGTCCATCCAGAGCTGCCGATTTCCGCCATGGCATAGATGATATCCGATGTCCGGGGATCGACGGTGAATCCCCGGAATGAAAGGACTTGCTGGTCGGGGTCGATGCCGTTCCTTTTCAAAGTCCATGAATGCCCCCCGTCCGTGGATTTGAATATGTCTCCGGTTCCCTCGGTGCCGATCCAAATCGACGAATGATCGTGGGGATCCACGGTGGCGCAAAACACAGGAATGGCGTCCCGGCCCTTCCGGGCCGTGATGCCTTCGTTGCTGGACGTCCAGGTCAGTCCCCTGTCGGTGCTGATAAAAACTCCGGACCAGGCATCGGTGACATACCAGATGTCGTGGTCCGTGAAGTTGTAACGGATATCATATCCCAATCCACCAAGAGGGCCTCCGGTGTTTACCCATGATTCGGCCAGGTAGGCGGGTGGGCCGTTCTGAGCAAATGCGTTCAGAATTGCAAGCGATACGGTCAACCCGACGAGGAACGCAATGCGTTTTTTCAATTGAATCATCTTGAATCCTCCTCTCAGATAAAATGTTCAATTTTAAATGCCAAATGGCAAAACGCTAAATTTTGAATCTTGTTAGTAACAAATTTGTTTCTGCTGGGCCATGAGAATATCGGGCGTATCCCAGCTTTTCCAGTCGATGAGTCGGATGAAGGCGCGCCGGAAGATGAGGCGCGCATCAACCGTGACGGGTCCATCGCCCGGATTAGAGAAGGTGCAGGAGGTAATGTCCGATTCGAAGGCGGCGATGCGGTTGTCACGAACGATTCGCGTCAAGTTCCAATAGGCCCCGGTAGGGGAGATCCCGGTCCATAACTCTTCCAGGATTTTCGCGTATGTCTCGCCAGGCAGGCCGGCATAATAACCCAGGCCGGGATCGCCGGTGCCGCACCAGCCGGGCAGAACAGGTCCGCCGGTTTGTGTTAATGTATCACCACTTGCGTCGGTGACCAGTACGACGAGGATCAGGTGACGGAGGGGTGAGTCGGTGGGGATGTGATGGCCTGTGTTGTCGTTGACGATCTCTACATTGACGACTACGGATTCTCCCTGTCGCCGTGCAGTCATCGTCATGGTCGCCGCTTCACGGATCAATTGTTCGTCCATGGCACCGGGCATGCGGTGACTGAAAATGGTTTTGGGATCGCGCTTGTGACCGCCCTTCTCGGGCAAGGCAAAATGGTCCGTTTGGCCCGGGGGCATGTGGCAGTCCTGACAGGTCCGGCCCGTCTCGGGATGGCTGTACGGACTGTCCAGCCACTCACCGAAGGAGTTGTATATCTCGGTACCCCAGAACGTTCCAAAATGGCACGGGGCGCAGTACCGGCTTTCCTGCTGAACGATTGTATACGTGTCCTCTCCGGGGGCCACATCATCCAGCGGACCGGAGAAAAATTGATGTCCTTCTGGGGGCCGCCTCAGCTCAAACGAGAGTACACCCGGCATGTTATCATAAGGCATTCCTGTCGCGGGATTGAATTTAACATCCCAGACCTTGTGGCAAAAATCACAAGCCACACCCTCCGCACCAACACCCGCGGCCTCCGTGGGATCTACTCCATAAGGTGAATTCATGACTGCTGCAGGTGTATGGCAGGCGGCACAGTTACCAAATGTGGCCGGGAAATCCAGTTTATAACCGGGCCCATAATAGGGCTCATTAAGGTTAGGAGGTAATGGAAATGTTCCATAGTCACGGCTGTATGCATATGTGGTTTTCGGACTCTGGTTTCCGTTGATATCGGTTCCCAGGTACATGGTGAGAAATCTGACATTTTTTGCTGATTGACTATGTGCATCTCTTTGCCATTCATCAAAGGGCAGGCAGGAATTGGGATTGCCGGGTTCGGCATGACAGTTCTGACAGTTGCTTGCATCACCCTCTGAGGCGAATGCACTGATCCATTGATAATCCGGATTGTCGGTTGTGTGATGTGCATGCAATTCGAGAATCACATTTTTAGTGCCGGGCCAATAGGCTTTTCCCCCTCCGATATAGTACCCTTTTGCCCATGCCGTAATTTTCACTGAATCCGCGACCGGCAATCCTGTAAGTGTGAATTGCCCTGAATCATTTGTGGTGACATATTTCTCTGTGGCTTGAACGCGTACAACTGCTCCATTGATTGGCCCCTGTGCATCCTCTACATGCCCCATAAGCAGTCCTGTTAGATCTGTGTCCGGATCAGGTTCCGTAGGTTTTATTTTATGACAATGGCTGATGATAAAAGGGGTCGCCATTAAAAGCATCAAAAGTATCATGTGTGAGAACGATAGAAATTTATTGGAGAGCAATACAAAAAAGCTTGAACGATAGAAATGACAGTTAAATAAAAAATATTGTGGTATTTTCATGATTGGTCCTCAATAAGAAAAAAATCAAGAAAATCCGCGGCATTCACTTTCCCCGTTATCGTTCACGGATAGATCTTCCGTCTGATTCTTATCGTTTATTTTATTGTAGTGATAACTATAAAATATATATCCTGCGCATTAATCCTGAAAAAGAGACCGATAAGGTAATTCAACGTAAAAATCCTCGACATTCCCCTCACTCCCCCATCACCTTGATCACGGCCCGCTTGCGGCGTTTGCCGTCGAATTCGGCGTAGAAGACCTGCTGCCACGGGCCCAGGTCCAGTTTGCCGTCCGTGACCGGGAGGATGACCTGGTGGTGGGCCAGTATGCTCTTCAGATGGGCGTCACCGTTGGTCTCACCGGTGCGGTGGTGACGGTAATCACCCTTGTACGGGGCCATCTGCTCCAGCCAGTCGTCGATGTCCTGCCATAAACCCGGTTCATGGTCATTCACAATGACCCCGGCCGTTATGTGCATGGCCGACACCAGTACCATGCCCTCATTGATCCCGGCTGTATCCACCGCCTCCTGTACCTTGGAGGTAATGTTGATGAGCTCCCGTTTTTGGGATGTATCGAACCATAGGTAGTCGGTGTGGAATTTCATCTTCGAGGTCTCCTCATTGAGAATTTAACACTGAAAAACACCGGAGAAACTCAGATGTAACGCGTGGTTGTGCGGCCTCACTTTCCCGAAAAAAGATTGAATAAATGCCTTCTTCGTGGAATCCATGGTCTGCTCAGCGGTCCTTCACCAGCCAAGGATTATCCGAATCTACGACTTATGAAGCTCTTGCTCAACTCTCTCTGCTAAAAATATTTTGAGCAAAGATTGATATGGAACATCTCTTTTGTTAGCAAGAAGTTTTAATTCTTCAATGATTGTTTCCGGCAATCTGATAGATATCGTCTTTAGCGTTGGTTTTAATTTCGGTAAAGTAATCGTATTTGATTTAGACCAATCAATATATTCTGAAGAATCATGATTAGACCAAAACTCCCTTTCTTCTTCCTCAGTGTTAAATTTAGGTATATTCTTTTTAGTTATGTTTTTCATAATCTTCTCTTTCTTTTCTACTCATGTCTCTGGATGATATTACTCTTATTTTTAATTTTCTAATCGTAAACGCAATAAATAGCTTTCTATCACGATCTGTTTTACCTAATGCATAATATCTGGTTTCAGATTTAGTATGTTTTATGTCTGCCGCAATGATGAGTGGTTTATTGAAAAATATTTGTTCACTTTCTACAGGGGAAACATTATGTTTCTCCCAATTTTTTTTTATATTATACTCATCCCATTCAAATCCAATACACTCACGCAATATTTTGTATATCTTATCCATACTATAAGTATATCTATAATATATACAAAAATCAAGTGCTTTTTACTTTTATTGAGATAACCACAGATTTCACCGCTGATAACGCTGATTACACAGATTGCACAGATTATTATTGAAAACTCTTTCACTTTTTCAATCAGCGTACACCAATGTAAATCATTTTAAATCTGCAGTTAATCTGCGGATATCAGTGCAAATCAGTGTAAATCTGTAGTTCAAGTCTTTATCTCCATGCCCGCCTGACGAAGATATTCAACAAACGCAATCGTCCTCGCTTCCCAATCCAAAACGCCGGCCCTTTCACGGAGATGTGTGGAATTTTCCTTTTGTTTATCTTCATCGTTCAACAACCGGCGGAGGGCCTCGGCAAATGCTTTCATATCACCGGCCCGAAATAGCTCTACATACTCCGGTACGTAATTCAAACAAAACGGAATCAAATCCGAGCTGACAATGGGGGTTCCCGCTGATGCAGCCTGGGAAACGGACATGCCGAATCCCTCCATCTCAGACGCCGATGCGTAGATGTCTGCCACCGAGAACATGGGGCCGATAAGTTTATCCGGAATCGATCCGGTCAAAAACGCCCTGCCGTCCAATATCTCGGTATTTTGAAGCTGGTCATTCAAGGCCTGGAATACGTCGTTGCCAGGACCGCCGCCGATAAATAAATAGATATCGTCAAAATCCGGCAGAATTTCGGTAAAGGCGGTCACTAAAAGATCTTTTCTCTTGGACCGATCCATTCGGCTCGTTTCAAAAACAATACTTCCTGCCTTCAACCGATCCGCTTCGATACCGCTGATATCAGAGAGGTAACGGTAGGTATCATTCGACTCATCGTCAGCATAAGGACGGAATACCAGCCCGTCAATGCAGGGCGGGAAATAGAAAGTTTTTTTTAGCGGAACGCGGTATTGCGTCCAGAGATATTCTGCAATCTTGGATGAGGTCGCAGCAACAGCCCGGGTCCTGTTGCAGATCATTCGTTCATGGCTGCGCCGTTCACAGAATTTGAGATCTCTTCGGATATCGGTCGGGCGTTCACGGAAGTTGTAATTCTTCAATTCACCCAACGAGTGCGGCGTCCAGACATGCCGGTCGATAAGGTCGAGATTGCTTTGTAATTCCTCGTCTATATCAGGGGAAATCGTCAGAACGGCCCGGCCAAAAGCATCGGAAACGATCAATTTCTGAAAAGTGGACTCCAGCGAATCATCTAATCCGGAAAGGACCTCCTCAGCGGAATCAACAAGAAATTTTTTTCCATGAATGCTCAGCTTCTTCTTTGCAGCCCAGCGGGAGGCGGCAACGCCTAGTTTCTCTTTCATCGGGACGTTATCAGGATCACCGTGATTCAGCAGAAACCATCCCAGATGAAAACCCGGAGCCTCACCCAACGACTTCCACTGCCGTTCAGGGACAATTTGATCGGCCGGCACAATACCGTCCAGCCATCGAGTCAGCCAATTGGCAACCCAATCGTTTCTCCAGCTCTCTATCAATCGTATGCCCAGAATCGCCCCATCCCAGTAGTGACTGTTGATAAACTCGTACACCTCCCATGGTTCACACTTCCTAACTTCGGCCTCCTGAGATATGAATTTGGTTAACCATTCAAACTCTTCATCCAGGGCAATGGCGATATCTTCCTTGATAATGAACTCATCGCCCCCGCCGGGGACATAGACGTAACGTACAAAGTCGGATAAAAATTCAGGATTGCCACGCATGCGGTCACTGTCATAGTGGGGAAAACCCCCGCGGGCAAAAATAGTGACCTTATAGCCGATGCGATCCAGCTTCAATGCCAGCGTATTGACATAAAGATTCTGGCCGCCGGTATCCGGTGCACCTCCGACCGGAATCTCCGGCCCTCCGTAACCGTGGTTGGTAATCAGAGCCACTTCCGGTCTATCCGTTTGCCTGAACAATGTTTCTTTGTTTGATTTATCCATTTTCATCCTTAACCGCAGATTAACACAGATTGAAATTGATGTACGCAGATTTAAAGACTTTTTCAACAATAATCTGTGCAATCTGCATCAATCAGTGTAAATCAGTGGTTTATCTGTGTAATCTGCGTAATCAGCGTTATCTGCGGTTTTATTTGATTTCCGAAAGATAACACTTAGCCACTTCCAAAATTTGCCCGTGAATCGCCGGATTTGCGGCCACGACATTCCCCGATTTCAGAAAGTTTTCTTTCCCCTGAAAATCGGTGACCCTGCCGCCCGCTTCCCTGACGAGAAGGATACCGGCCGCAATATCCCATGGGCTCAGCTTCATCTCCCAGAATCCGTCAAACCGGCCCCAGGCGGTGTATGCCAGATCGATAGCCGCAGATCCCATCCTCCGAAGTCCTGCAGCCTTGAGAAACAGATCCTTGAAACAATCCATATATGGATCGAGCCAGGGTTTGGACCTCCATGGGAATCCCGTCGCTAACATGGAATAGGCCATATCCTTCCTTGAAGTCACATGGATGGGATGTCCGTTCAAAAACGCACCCTCACCCGACGCGGCCCAGAACATCTCCTTACGTTCCGGATAATGAACGACACCGATTTCAATCTCATCCTCGATCGTCACGGCAATGGAAACCGCATATACCGGGATGGAGTGAACATAATTGGCCGTCCCATCCAGGGGATCGATGAGCCATCGATAAGGAGAGTCCTGATAGTCCTCTCCGGACTCTTCTGCATGAATGATATGATCCGAATAACTTTCCTTGATCCTGCGGATGATGGCCTGTTCCGATCGGTTGTCCAGATCGGTGACATAATCACCCATGCCCTTTAAATCGATCTGGTTCCGGTCCAACCGGCCGAATCCCTGAAGTAATATTTCTCCCCCTATCAGGGCGGCATCTTTGGCCGTCTCCAACAGGCGACGCTTCTCATCTATCATCTAAAATCTCCGGTTAGTCCGAATGCGGCCCATGCAGCCGGGTGGTTGTTCACGCTCTCTTTGACCAATAACTGGGCCCTTCGTAACGCTTCTGCCTTGGGGTATCCGGACTTTAAAAATCGATAAAACCGTTTGACCATGACCGCCGTGGCCAGATCATCCACCTTCCAGAGGCTCGTGAGAATGGAAGGCGCTCCCGAGAAGATAAAACTCCGGGCCAATCCGATGATCTCATCGCCCCGGGTGATATGGGCCAGGCCCGTCTCACAGGCACTCAGGGCGACCAGTTCGCAGTTCAACTTCAGGGAAAAAATTTCGTGGGCCTCTAACCGGCCATCGTCATTCCCCGCCTTGCTGAGCAACAGGGCCGAAAACAGCGGCGCCTCCGGTTCATAGACACCATGGCAGGCAAAATGAATCATGGTATGATCACCGGCCTGTTCACGTACTACCTTTTCGGTCACCTCTCCCCCAAAAAATGCGGAGACCTTGCCAAAGGAACGCCGGAGTGCCAAAACCTCTTTTTCCGCAAAGGGCAGATCATAGAAGGGCTCCCCCAGATCCGGATTGCTCAGGGCCAACACCGACTTTTCCCTGACTTGTGTACGGAATTCATCTCCCTTCTCCATACAATACCCTAAGACCGTGGTACTGGGAACCAATGATAGCGCGAACTTTTCGATGAGATAATTCCCTCCCTCGTCCTGAAGGGCGGCAAAAGGCAGATAATGGAGAATCCCGTGAGGCACGAATACAATATGATTGGCCGCACGAAGCGTTTTTTCCAATGGCAGAATCAACCACTGATAGAGCTCACGACATTCAACATCGGCAGACAGATGCGCTTGAATCGTCTCCCGAAGCTTCCTCACCTTTTCTCCGATGACCTCCCTGCTGACATCCACCCGCCTGGATTCGATCCCATCTGAAAACAGGGACCAGCAGAAGAGTTCATCCTGGGTCAGAAAATATTCCACGATGACCGTACTGTCCGGCAGAACGGCCTGTATCTCCTCGGTACTCCAGGGATCCACACTGACAAAGGAGGCTAATTCGGGGCTCTCAGCCTGAATCGTGGTGAGAATATCCGTATAGACCCTGCGCCTCTGCTCTAATGTGTCCTGCCACGCGTCTCTCTCATTCTGTTCGGTCAGGGTGGCTAATTCTCCCTTCGCCTCCCAGGAAGCCACCCGCTCCTGGGCCTCCCGGACGGTCATCCGGGCCAGGCGTTCCTGCTGCAGAAGTTCTCCCTGGGCCTGGGCGAGAGTCAATGCCTGATTTCCCAAGAGATCGATAAAATTTCGGGATTTGGCGCGTTCCACAAAATCAAAGGCCTCTTCTTCCCGTTTCATCTTCAACAGATGGCGCACGATATCGGCGTAGAGATCCATCTTATTATCCAGAAAACCCTGTTTAAAGGCCTCGACCTTGAGCTCGGCCCGCAATCCTTCAACGATATTTACGGCGGTCTGATAATCGGCCAATGCCTCCTCATCTCTTCCCATATCCGCGTACACACGACCCCGTTGACGAACGATCCGCCAGTGATCCTCCGGCACCACCAGCCTGGAGGCCACGGCCACACCCGTATCCAATACGGTGATGGCCATATTCCGATCCCCCAGGTCACGATATGCCTGGCCCAGCCGGTACAGGCATTTCACCTCATTCCGGCTGTTTCCGATCTCCCGGGAGAGATGGAGACCCTCCCTCAGGAGAGTGATGCTCTCGTCGGGTTGACCTATGCGCATGGACAGAATGCCTAAATTGAGGTAATCGTATGCCAATCCCCGCCGGTATCCCAGACTGCTGTCGATCTGGCCGGCCCGGAAAAAATTATCATACGCACTCTCAAAATCATCCTCTTGTATTGCCACCAGCCCCATATTCTTCAAAATGGTGGCCTGATCCGCCAGGTTTTCATCCTGCTCAGCGATGTCCAACGCCTTCTCCTCGGCCTTCCTGGCCTGGGTCACATCACCCAGACTCATATAGATCAAACCCTGGGTGCTGTAAGCCACGGCCATGAGTTTCCGGTTTCCCAGAGATTCAAAGTTCTCTAATGCCATATTTTGGTAATTCAGAGCATTCCTGTAATCTCCCCGCCCCCAGTGAATATTGGCCAGATATTGATGCCCCTGGGCCGCCTGAACCGGCAGTCCCAACTCATTGTAAAGAGACAATCCCTTTTCCTGATACGTCACTGCCTCATCGTATCGGGCCAGTTTCTCACTGTTGAGACCCAACAACTGGTAACCCGCAGCCAATTCGATTTTCGCCTGCCCGACTGCCTGAGACGATTCCAAATAAGTTTCCAACAGGGACAACCCTTCCAGAAGATTGGATCGGGCCGCCCAGTAATCATCCCCTTCCAATTGAAATCGTCCCTTGCGGATCAGCCCTTTGGCCTGTCCCAGGGTATCCGCCGTGGTTTGGTAGAATTGATAGTACTTATCGATCCACCGGACGGCTTCCTCATAGTTCCTTCCCAATGCATAGATAAAAGCCAATTCTTCGTAAGAGGCCACAATGTCCTCTGTGGTGCCGTCTCCCTCTATAAGGTCGACATATTCCTGTTTTGTCTGGGCCGCCCGATCGAACTGCCCGTCCTGCAGGAACAATTCAACAAGCTTCTCTATACTGGCAAACATGGCTTCCCGATCGCCCCGTCTTTCCGCATCCTCCCGTAAAAACGTCTGGAAGGCAACGGCTTTTTCG
>CAZYTI010000063.1:0-10869 GCA_964650065.1 uncultured bacterium | reverse complement strand
TACACCTGCAAAGATTTCGTGAGGGTTCATTTTTTACTTCCTTTCGCCAACTTGATGAAAATAAATGCTGCTAATTAAAATAAGAAAATATTAAAGAAAAAACAATTTGACAATGGAGACTAAAAGTTTTACATTTTTGTTGAACATTCCTGTGGTCGAATAAAAATATGAAATAAATATGTGTGGCTTCAAGGATTAAGTCTGTTGATGTGTTTTGTTTATAGTGGTTCACTGAACCAGAAATTAAAGTTAGGATTTTCTAATGTCCTTTTCAAATAGACAACAATTTGAAGAGACCATCACCGAGGTCGAGAAGCGTGCGTTACGGTCTTCCGGGCGCAAAATGATCTATACCCCAAAAGAAAAAATTCCCGTTATTGAAGTCGCAAATTTCTTTATGTTGGGCAAATTCACGGCGCTACGTTTTTTGGAATGGGTCCAGCACAATCCAGGTGGGATCATTGCATTACCGACAGGTAAAACGCCGGAGTATTTCATTAAATGGGTTTCTCATTATTTGAAAGCATGGAACTCGGCTGAAGTTCGTAGTGATTTAAGCAATAACGGTATTGATACTTCGATAACACCCAATATGAAAAGTTTGTATTTTGTTCAGATTGACGAATTTTACCCCATCGATCCACAACATGAAAATAGTTTTCATTATTATGTGAATAAATTCTACTTGAAAGGATTTGGATTAGATCCCCAAAAGGCATTGCTGATGGATTGTTTGAATGTAGGTGTGCCCTCTGGAGAGAAGATAATGAATATTTTCCCGGATGGTCATGTGGATTTAAGCCTCCGCACACGGCGGCCCATTGATCCAAGGGAAAGAATTCAAAAGGAAGTCATCGAGGCTGTGGATGAATATTGTATGAAATATGAAGATAAGATCCAGAAGATGGGAGGTATCGGTTTCTTTTTAGGAGGAATAGGTCCGGATGGCCATATTGCATTCAATGTGCGCGGATCCGATCACCATTCGACGACGCGTTTAACAATGACAAATTATGAAACACAGGCTGCCGCTGCCATAGATCTGGGTGGAATTGAAGTGGCTCGAAATCGTTTGGTCATTACAATTGGATTGTCCACCATTACATATAATAAAGATGCTGTTGCTATTGTTATGGCCGCGGGTGAGGCAAAATCAAAAATAATAAGAAATTCCGTTGAAGCAGAAAAAAGTATTCTATTTCCGGCTTCTGTCCTGCAGGGATTGACTGGGGCTCGGTTTTATATGACACGGGGTGCTGCAAAAAAACTCACGGAAAGACATTTGTCTGATTTGATGGCATGTGATCATGTTACAAAGGAACAAAAAGCGAAATACATCATTAATCTTGCCTTAGACAAACAAAAACAGATCCGGCAATTGAATACTTCTGACGGCATGTCGAACCGCTTTACCGAATTGGTCTTACGGGATAGTGAGAATTTTACGAAAACGTTAGAACAAGTAGAACGGCATTTGAAATCGAATCTTGCAGATGGTTTGAAGAACATCGAGCACAAGGTGTTTATGCATACTGCCCCCCATCATGATGATATCATGTTGGGCTACTTTCCCTATATTATTCATCTCATCCGGACACCACATAATAAACATCATTTTAATTATATGACCAGCGGTTTTACAGCGGTGTCAAATAAATATGTCGTCAATCAGTTAGAGATTTTGCTTGGATACTTGGTTGGCAATGTTTTTAAACAAATGCTTGTGAAAGGCGTGTTCGATCCAAAGAATATCGAGGCTCGCAATAATGATGTCTATCAGTATTTGGATGGTGTTGCCGGACAAGATGAAAATATTAAAAACGAAGCAAAAGCACGTCGATTCACGAGTGTCATGGTCGATCTGATTCACGAAGACATTATGGAACATTTGAAAGACCGTATTAGGTATTTAATCGATTATTTACATAAACAGTATCCCGGTCAAAAGGATGAACCGGATGTCCAAAAGTTAAAAGGGATGATTCGGGAGTGGGAAGCCGATTTACTCTGGAGTTATTTTGGGTTTAGTTGTCGATCTGTGAATCATTTGCGATTGGGTTTTTACAAAGGGGATATTTTTACCGAGGAGCCGGAGATCGAAAGGGACGTAAAACCCCTTCTTAAACTGATGCAAAGAATAAAGCCGGATATTGTGACAGTCGCCTTAGATCCTGAGAGTAGTGGACCGGATACGCATTATAAAGTCATGCAGGCCATGGCGGAAGCATTAAAACGCTATGAAAAAAGAAGTGAAAGACAGGACATTGAAATTTGGGGATACCGGAATGTTTGGCATCGTTTTCATCCATCGGAAGTCAACTGTTTCATTCCTGTTTCACTGAATTCGATGAGTATTCTACAAGAGGCCTTCCATCATTGTTTTGCTTCCCAGCGGGATGCTTCTTTCCCCAGTTATGAACACGATGGGCCTTTTTCTGAATTGGCTTTAAAGATACAATCGAAACAGCATCGGGCCATTAAAACCTGTTTGGGCAGGGATTTTTTCGATCAAAATCGCCATCCTCGATTACGTGCAAATCATGGTTTGTGTTATTTAAAGAAAATGAAGTTACATGAATTCTATAAGCATACGATTGAATTGCGTAAAAGCATGGAAGCCTGATTTTTCATTTTTATATAAGGAAGACATCAATGAATTATCGTCAGTTGACCGGTGATGAAATCAAGAGGCTGGAAAAACAGGGAAACAGTGCTGAGGGTTGGGACTCGGTTTTGGTCAGGGAGGGCTTTGTACCGGATTGTATTCACCATGTACACTTTAGTGGTGAGGTCAGGTTGGGATGTTTTCGGGGCTCTTTAATGATTGATGAGGGTGTTCGAAAATTATGTGGATTGTATCGGACGTATATTCAGAATTGTACGATTGGCGATGATGTTTATATAGCCGATGTGAAAAATTTGATCCGTTATGACATTGCTTCCCATGTCGTCGTAGAAAATGTTGACAGTCTTTCTGTTTCCGGAGAGACTTTTTTCGGTAATGGAACTAAAGTCGAGGTCATCAATGAGAGTGGAGGCAGAGAAATACTTATCTCTGATAGAATGACCGCTCAGGTTGCCTATTTGTTGGCTATCTGTCGAAATGATGGTGCTTTTATTGATAAATTGAAGACATTTATTGAAGATTATGTAGAGACAAAGAGAGCTGCCAGGGGATACATTGGACAAGGATCCCGAATTTTGAATGCCGGTAAGATACGTAATGTGGCTATTGGCGAAAGCAGCATTATTTCGGGGGCTTTACTGTTAGAAGAGGGGACGATCGCCAGCAACGTCCATGATCCTACTTACGTTGGTGAAGGTGCTGTAGCCAAACAGTTTATCATGCTTTCAGGTTCCCGAATCGATGGGGCGGCCATGGTGGATCGATGTTTTATTGGTCAGGGTGTGAGAATTGGAAAGCAGTTTTCGGCGAAAAACGCCTGTTTCTTTGCCAATAGTGAAGGATTCCATGGCGAGGCCTGTAACATTTTTGCCGGGCCCTTTACGGTAACTCATCATAAATCCACACTCCTCATCGCCGGCCTTTTTTCCTTCTTCAGTGCAGGGAGTGGTTCGAATCAGAGTAACCACATGTATAAGTTAGGGGCGCTTCATCAAGGGATTCTCGAACGGGGCGTTAAAACAGGATCTTTCTCCTATATGATGTGGCCCTGCAGAGTAGGTGCCTTCACAGGCGTTATCGGTAGGCATAGTACCCATTTTGATACAACCGAACTGCCCTTTTCTTATATGCTTGAGTCGCAGGGGAAATCAATCCTGAGTCCTGCGATGAATCTCCTTTCCATAGGTCCACGGCGTGACAGATGGAAATGGCTGAATCGGGATCGGCGAAAAGATACTGAGAAGTACGATCTCATCCATTATGATCTTTTTTCTCCGTATACCATGGGGAAAATTGAATTGGGTATCGATCTGCTTAAACATCTGGATGAAAAAACACCCAGGAATCAAAAAGTCGTCAATCGCAATGGCGTTTTAATCAGGCGGGTGAAGCTGCGAACGGGATGGAAACATTACCAAACAGCCCTCGAATTATTCATCGGAGACGTATTGGTTGCCCGTCTCAAAAAGGTGTCGGATGTCTCGTCGATGGCTCAACTTCTCGCTAAACTTTACATCGAAAGAGCTGAGGCCCTAGGGGCCTGGGTGGATTTATCCGGAATGTATGCTCCCAAATCTCTAATCGACGGTGTCATCGAATCGGTTCGATCGAATGTGATCTCTTCTTTAGATGATCTAATACGAGAACTAAAGAAAATATATCTTGATTATGAGGAACTGACTTGGGTCTGGTGTATCGATCTCATACAGAGACGTTTCGGTGTGGAATTCCAAAATCTGACAAAAGAACATCTCAGTAAAATCATTATGGACTGGCGATCGGCTGTTCAAAAAATAAATGATTATATATTGAAAGATGCAAAGAAAGAATTTTCTGAAAAGAGCAGAATCGGGTACGGCATGGATGGTGATGAAAATATCAGGGATGAAGATTTTATGGCCGTGCATGGTGAATTTGAAAAAAACAAGTTTATCGCTGGTATTATGGAAGAAACGGATTCTGTTGAGAAACGGGCAGGCGATTTGATTGATTTTATTAATCATTTATCATAGGATTTTTGACGGCACATCAGGCTATCAGGGCATCAGTCGGCAGGAGATCAGGATACCAGAATATCAGGTGTATCCTCTCTTCTGATCCTCTGATCCGCCGATATCCTGCCCACTGATATCCTGGTCTTCTGATATGCCTTTATACTCATTTACCGATTACGATCACTGATTACCACGATAATTAACTCTATACTGAACTCATTGAAATATCTTGCTTTTGAAATGTCACGTTGATCAACTATGGAACGCCATCCCAATAATCCCATCATCACCCGTGAACAGATACCGGAGATATCTCCCCATCTCATCGATGTGTCTTCGGTGTTCAATCCGGGGGCGACACGGTTCCGGGATAAAATTATTCTCCTGCTGCGTGTTCAGAATCGCGGGAGGGAAACATTTTTACTCATGGCGGAGAGTATCAACGGGATTGATTTTAACATATCGGATGAATTGGTGCATTTTCGAGGCATTGAATCCATTTTTGAAACGAGCTATCACATCTATGATCCTCGTATCACTCGGATTCAGAATGAATACTTTATTCTTTTTGCCATGGACCTGGCATCCGGATGCCATCTGGGATTGGCGAAGACAGATGATTTTCATTCATTCGAATTCATCGGTATGATCTCGAAAGAACCTACCCGTAATGGGGTCCTGTTCCCGGAAATGATCAACGATTCATTCCTAATGTTGGATCGTCCCAATAAAGTTCATTTAGATGGTGGACCACAAACCGGGGGAACGATTGTCCTTTCCTACTCCCAAGATCTACGGACTTGGAGGTCAAGCAGACCTGTGTTCAGTGGAAGGTCCCATTACTGGGATGAGCTGATCGGACCGGGTCCTCCACCTATCAGGACACGCCAGGGATGGCTCTTGATTTATCATGGAATTGCCATGCATTATCAGCCTATTTATCAGGCAGGCGTCGTTTTACTGGACCTCGAAGATCCGTCCCATGTCAAGAACAGGGGTAAGTATAACATTCTGGAACCCCGAGAAATGTATGAGACTGTGGGACAGGTCCCCAATGTTGTTTTTCCCTCGGGCCTGGTTGTGGAGGAATACGATACAGAGGGTTTTGCCAAACTGAAAAGTCAAGTATTCCTCTATTATGGTGCGGCGGACACCTCGGTCTGTCTTGCAGTCTCAACAGTAGAAGCACTGGTGAATGCTTCAAAGATGTAATTTGGTCATATGCAATGAGAGACTTCATTATAGATAATAGTCGTGGAGTATTGAGATGAGAGTTTTGCTATGTTTCATATGTTTAATGTTTTTAGATGGATGTATGAAAACCGACGATGGGGAACTCGATAAAGTACAAAATCCATCGCAAGAGACGAGACGCTTTCCCGAACCCAGCATTGAATTTTCTCCTCAGTCCTACATTTGCTATCGGACGGATTCGCCGGTCATCATCGATGGCAAGCTGGATGAAGCGGTTTGGGACAAGGCACCGTGGACCGATAATTTTGTCGATATTCACGGACCGTCCGAACCCAAACCCCGTTTCCGGACTCGGGCCAAAATGCTATGGGATGATCATTATTTTTATGTGGCGGCCCAAATGGAAGAGCCCGATGTCTGGGCCACCCTCAAAAAACGGGATTCAATTATTTTTCACGACAACGATTTTGAAGTTTTCATCGATCCGGATGGCGATACACATCGATATTACGAATTGGAGATCAACGCTTATGGCACAGAATGGGATCTTTTCCTGGACCGTCCATACCGGGATAGTGGGAAGGCCATTTTCTTCTGGGACATACGGGGCTTAAAAAGCGGAGTATTTGTCGATGGCACGTTAAATCAACCCGGAGACAAAGATCGGGGATGGTCGCTTGAAATGGCCTTCCCTTGGGATGTGTTGAAAGAATGCGCTCCAGAGGGGGAGCCACCGAATCCGGGTGATCAATGGCGGGTGAATTTATCACGCGTGGAATGGAGAACTGAAATCAAGGATGGTAAATACGTGAAGGTGATCGATCCCGAAACCGGGAAATCACTCCCCGAGGACAATTGGGTGTGGTCTGCCCAGGGACTGATCAACATGCACTATCCCGAAATGTGGGGATTTGTTCAGTTTTCTTCAATGGTGGCGGGCAGTGGGAAAGACACATTTGAGATGAAATTCGAGGAAAAGGCAAAATGGTCGCTTCGCCAAATATACTATCGCGAAAGAGAATACTTCCTTACACACGGCCGTTTCACGGATGATTTCTCTTCGTTGGGATTGGGAAAAACACATGAGGAAGGATACGCCTGGCCTCCGAAGATCCGACACTCCTGGAATCTTTTTGAAGCCCAGTTGAAGCGTTCGGATGGAATTGAGACCTGGCTGATCTGTCAAGATGGTCGGGTTTGGAAACGGTCTGAATAAAACAAAGTACTTCAAGTGCCTAAAGTGTCTAAAATGCTATTATTATGAACTTTAGGCTCTTCAAGATCCTTCGCTCTGCTCAGGACAAGCTTTAGGCACTTAAGCGCACTCTAATCAAAGGAAGATACAGTTGAGCCTTACTCCCCTTGACTGGGGTATCGTTGTTATTACCCTTGGCCTCATGATTTACGGAGTTGTATTCACCAAACGGTATATGAAAAGTGTGGCCGATTTTTTGGTTGCCGGTCGAACTGCCGGGAGATACATCATGACCGTATCGCTGGGTATGGCCATGTTGGGGGCGATCAGTGTGATCGGGGAGTTTGAGGTGTACTTCAAATCCGGATTTTGTCAGAAGTGGTGGGAATTGACCATGGCATTGGCCATCCTCATCGTAACCGTGTCGGGTTGGATTATTTACCGTTTCAGGCAGACGCGGGCACTGACCCTGGCACAATTTTTTGAGGCGAGGTACAGTCGGAATTTTCGTGTATTTGCCGGCCTACTTGCCTTTATATCGGGGTTGATCAACTTCGGTATATTTCCCGCAGTGGGAGCACGGTTCTTCATCTATTACTGTGGTGTTCCCTTGACCATTCCGGTTTTTGGTATTCAAATTTCTACATATGTGTTGATGATGATCTTCCTGCTCTGTATCGCGCTCTTCTTTGTTTATGCAGGAGGTCAGATCGCCGTTATTATCGCCGATTTTATTCAGGGTGTTTTTACCAATACGATTTTTGTCGTCCTGATTCTATTTTTCTTTTTCACATTCGATTGGTCTCAGATATTCGAAGCTTTGTCCACAGCTCCGGAGAATGCCTCTCTGATGAATCCATTTAAGACGAGCCATGTGGAGGATTTCAATTTCTGGTATTTCCTCATAGGATTGATTGGATTCGTATACAATTTTATGTCATGGCAGGGAACCCAGGCATACAATGCTTCGGCCAAGAGTGCTCACGAAGCGAAAATGTCCAAAGTATTGGAAAATTGGAGAAATTATCCAAGAAACCTTTTCCTGGTCTTTATACCGGTGATCGCGTTTACGGCGTTGAACCATCCTGAATATTTCAAGATATCCGAACAGGTTCAAGGCATTCTTAATACAGTGGGATCATCGGAGCTTCAGAGTCAGTTACGGGTTCCACTGGTTTTACGCTTTCTCCTGCCTGTAGGCTTGATGGGTGGATTTGCTGCAGTGATGTTGGCTGCATTCATCAGTACACACGACACTTATTTACATTCATGGGGAAGTATTTTCATCCAGGATATCGTCATGCCGTTTCGAAAAAAGCCTTTGGAACCCAAACAGCACATTCGATTTTTACGATTGTCGATAATGGGTGTGGCTCTGTTTGTCTTTTTTTTCAGTCTGCTCTTTCACCAGTCCCAGCATATTTATCTGTTCTTTGCCATCACAGGAGCGATATTTGTCGGGGGCTCTGGATCGGTAGTTATCGGAGGTTTATACTGGAAACGGGGCACCACGGCCGCAGCCTGGTGCGCTATGATTACGGGCTCAACTATTGCAGTGAGTGGCATTGTTCTTCACCAGATTTATGAAGATTTTCCCATCAACGGTCAATGGTTTTGGGGCATCGCCATGGTGGGTTCCTCGTTATTATATGTCCTCGTTTCTCTATTGGGTAAACGTAAAGTCACCGATTTGGACAAGCTTCTTCATCGGGGGGAGTATGCGATTGATGGTGAGATGAAGATCGTGGATACGACGCCTTCGAGAGGATGGAAGCTGCTGGGCATGGGAAAAGAGTTTACCCGGGGCGATAAATTCATATACATTATCTCGTATATTTGGATTTTTCTGTGGACGCTCATCTTTGCTGTGGGTACCATCTACAATCTGACACATGATGTGAATGATTCTGACTGGTCACACTATTGGCAATTCTATGTTTTCATTTACACCATTGTGTCGGTCATTGTGCTCATCTGGTTCACCATCGGGGGCGTCATTGACATGAAATCGATGCTGCGGCAACTCCGTGTTATGAAGCGGGATGATTTGGATGATGGTGTGGTGAGATGAGATGATAGGTGGTGACATTGCAGGTATGACGGGATCAGGTATGACGGGATAATGTTGTTTTGGTTTTAAGAGTCGAGGTGCCAATTCATGTCGGGCAGAGACATCGTACAGAGGATCTTCGAGGGTGACCGGAATCATCGCGTTGGTTTTTGGCTTGGTAATCCAACGGATGAGACGAAAAAAAGCTTTTCAGAATATTTCGGTATTGAACGTTCAGAAGCAGTTGCCTTCGGAGAGGGATCCGAATCCATGACGGAGTCGGATATTGTAGAAAAATCGGATGTTGATCTGAGCATTGCATTTGACAGTGATTTGTATTGGTGTTCACCCACGCACGATCCCACATTGTGGAACCATCCCGAAGCAAAACCCATGTTTGATTTTTATAATGGAGCAACCCAAACCAGTCTCGGTCAGCCCGGTGTTTTTGCCCAATTTGAGAAGGGCAGAGAGATCGAGTCCTTTGACTGGCCCAATCCTGATTATCTCGATTTTACCTCGTTGCTCAGGACTATCGATTATGCTGCATCGAAGGGTCTGGCCATTTTCAGTGGGATGTGGACGCCTTTTTTCCATGACCTCTGTGCTTTTTTCGGAATGGAAAACTATTTTGTGAAGATGCACACTCATCCCGGGGTCATTGAAGCGGCCACTGAGAAGATACTCGATTTCTACTTAGAGGCCAACAGGCGTTGTCTCGATGCCATTGCCCCTAAAACCAATGTGATGTTTTTTGGCAATGATCTGGGTGGTCAGCAGAATTTGCTTATCAGCCCTGATATGTTTAAGAAGTTTGTTTTACCTGGTTTCAAGAGAATCGTCGACCAGGCAAAGACGTATCAACTTAAAACCGTGCTTCATTCCTGCGGTTCTGTGACGGATATCATACCCATGCTCATAGATATCGGCATAGATGGTCTGCATCCCCTGCAAGCCAGAGCGCAGGGAATGGAGGCAGAGTGTCTTGCCAGGGAATATAAAAAACATTTGGTGTTTATCGGAGGGGTAGACACGCAGGATCTTTTGCCTTTTGGCAGACCAGATGATATTATAAAAGAAGTTTGCCGTTTAAAACGTATTTTTGGAGAACAATTTATTGTTTCCCCCAGCCACGAGGCCATACTATCCCATGTTCCCATAGAGAATGTGTTGGCGATGAAGGAAGCAGCCCTTCAGTAAGATTGAATTGTGATTAGAATTTAAGGGTAGTAGTGAATTCAACCCATTATGACTTCGATTTCATTAACCGAACCGGCTGGCCGGGGTGGAATAGGGCATGCCACTGATTTGCCGTTCATGGTGATTGATCTGACGCCCTTTTCAACACCTGAGGGATTTTTCACCATGATATGAAAATCGGCATTGCGCCATTTACGAAGGATTTGGAAGCCTTGCCAGTAATCAGGGATGCAGGGATCGATAATCAGACCGTCAAAGGTGAGACGGATCCCCAATATCCATTGGGTTGCAGCGATATAGAACCAGCTGGCTGTGCCGGTCAGCCAGGGATGCCGTGCACGGCCATGGGCCGTATGATCTCTACCCACCACAAACTGACAGTAAGAATAGGGCTCGGCTTCACGAATTTGGATAATGTCATTTTGAGTGTAAGGACATATGGCGTCGTAGAGTTTCATAGCCCTGTTTCCCCTACCCAGGATACATTCGGCGATCACCGCCCATGCGTTGGGATGACTGAAAATGGATCCATTTTCTTTGAGTCCCCTGTAAACCCTTGTTGAACTAAGCCCCGCCCCGAACTGAAGGGCGGGGCAGTTTTATATAAAAG
>CAZYTI010000062.1:0-10895 GCA_964650065.1 uncultured bacterium | reverse complement strand
TTATCAATGAAACACAGAGAATGCAAATCAAGCAAAACGTGATTATTTAGCTGGTTCCAGTTATCTCCACCATCAGAGGTTTTTAAAATCGTGCCTCGATTTCCCACCACCCAACCGTTGGTCTTGTTTATAAATGATACGCCATTCAACTGCTGAATCGATTTACTGTTTTGAACAGCCCAATAGATGCCCCCATTGATGGTTTTGAATATTTTGCCTTGATTACCTACAATCCAGCCCACATTCCTATCGATAAAATAGATCGACTTAAAGAATCCCGAAATCTCATTCACCTGAAAAAACCAGTCCGCACCTCCATCAGTGGTTTTCATGACTGCAGTCGTGTTATCGATGGCATTTTTCCCAATGGCCCATCCCGTTTGCTCATTTGTAAAATGGACCGAGTTTAAATCAACGGATGTTCCACTGTTTTGTTGTTTCCATAGTACGCTTGCATTTGGCACTGTGGGTGCTTTGTTCCTGCAGTTTAAATATAGGATCGAAAGAAAATAAAAAATAAAAAGCACGCTTCGTGTATCATGATTTCTAACAAACATAATTACCCGAATGAAATACTTACATGAAAAAGATCATCGAAATAGACCTATACCAAAAGTAAACTGTAATGCCCTGTTATCAAAAAGATGGCGGTAACAAGGCACATCCGCATCCTCGATGGGGTCGTACTCAAAATATCCATGGGCCATGAAAACCTTTGATTGGTATTTGATATAAAACTGGGCTATCAACCTCTTGAAAAGAAAATGAATACCCAAAACACCCTCCCAGCCGATTCCACCGGCGATTTCATCATCCAGTATTTCATCCCCATAGAGCCGCCCCTCTGCCAACCCTTTCATCTCATTCCCCACAATAATCATGCTTGCCGCAGTTATCCCGGGACCGACTAAGAAACGGAGTCTGCCTCTTCTGTTGATTTGATATAAGAAATCGACAGTGAGATTATATGTTTTTAACGACAAATTTGAATAATATTTAATGCTGAGTATATTGTAATCTTTTACGAAAACTGTATTCCGTATACTTTGTTTTTCCCCGTACGATAATGTAATCAATCCATAGAATCTTGAATATTCACCATAGAAATTCAAGTGAATCATGGGCAGTGATCCAAAGTTCGTTCTAATTTTTTCATTGAGGGGTTGAAATTGACCCAAGCCCAACGAGACTCCTTCAAAATGAAAAAGGTTTTGCTCCGGTATGGCAACCCTCGCATCCAGCCCCCGGGATACAGTTTTTTCGGTTGTTTGGGACTTTACTTTCTGTAAGAGAACCTGGGGAGAGTGATAATCCGTGGGAAGCACTTCTGCGAACTTTTCCCACTCCATATATCCATAATTTGACAAAGCATTGGGGATTTCCATACTACCCTGGACATCGATGATCACCGAGGGTGTATTCATTCTTATCCAGGACTTTTGACCCAGAGATGCTCTTCCCGCAGTTGTTCGGGCAAATTCATCCCGATAATAGTCGATCTCTTGGTCTTCTTCAGTATAGATGATTTTGATATATTCCGAAAATGAGAGTTTTTTTTCTTGAGGGAAATCACCCGAAGTAAGTATGGACTCACCTGGAATTTGATTAAACGTTTGCTCTCTTTCATCTCTGAATATTCGAAATACCTGAGAAATCAAATAACCTTCTTGCTCAAGCGTTCCGGAAATGAGAGAAGTGATGAAATGGGGGAGCGAGCCATGATATGCCCGCAGACGGTTTTTTTGCCACTCTTTTTCTTGGCGCGAATCCTTGGGTGGGATGACCTCGAATTTTGAGAGGTGTTGAAATCGAACGAGAAGGCCGTTCTGAACCAAAAACTCCTGTATATACAGATCGATTCGATAACCGAGAGCCAGATTTTCGATGCGTAGGGGTGCCTTGGGCGAAGCACGTAATTCCTCGATTTCAGGATTGGCTTCAAAGTATAAAACTTCGGGATTCAAAATGTTGCATTTTGAGGCATTTGGGGTAGGCCCGAATAGGTAGGTTTTAAATTGATTTAGGTTTGGCCGCCACGATTCAGGATTCAATTGAGAATCCAAAATATCTGAAGCCTGTTGGAGCGCTTGTTTCAACGGGATCTGGATCGTTCCCTCAAGGGATTCTGTGATCCGTATGGGAGATTGGTATACTTCGAATCCTGATTTTGAAACCACCATCGTATAAGAACCAGTGAGGATATTTTCGATCTTAAAAAATCCGTTTTCATCCGTTTGACTGCTTTTGGTCGTACCCGAGAGAAATACGTCCACTTTGGGAAGGGGCTTTGCCGTTGAACCATCAAGGATTCGTCCGGAAATTTCTACAATAAACAATGGTTCCTGCGCTTTAATTTCACCGGCGAATCCAATTATCATAGCAAGTAAAATCCACTTCATTACACGCGTATATGATTGTTTATTTGTAAGATTTATTAGAAGTTTTATTCGTGAATTTACCTGTTCTAGTCTCAAATCCATGGATAGGAGGATCCCTTTATTTGTTAGCGGATCGTGTTTTTATAAATTCGCTCTGTCTATAGGAATTTAACAATTGTTCCCATTGTTCAGTATCCAATCCCTGGGGATATCTGCAGTGTAATCTTACTTTATCCAGATCTTTCCAGAAGATGGGATTCATAAAAACGACTACGGGATCACCCCCTAAAATGCTCGTTAACTTACCAATGGCGAGCAGGCCAAAAATGACTTTCATGGCTGATGTTGGAGCCGAATATAGAGAATAAATGTCAAGGATTGATAACGAGCCCAATACCGAAACTTTTTGTTGCAGCAAGGAATACCCATCAATATGGATTTTATCGATATCAGATATCCGGATGTCAACAATTTTATCCTCGGTTACCATGATGATAGATCTATCCGCTATCGATAGTAATTCTCCAATGTAGGTGGATTGATCCAAAAGTGTGATTTCTGCAGAATCACCCTCTGGCTTTAAAACCTGAACTGAACTGGTACAACTGTTGATGCAAAATGAAGTAATGACAAGGAGAATCGATTGCTTAAAAGTTCTATAATTCAATTTCATTATCAAAACCGAGACCTTACTACTCATCTATTAATTCGATCACTTTAATAAATCCAAACAATATCGTAGGAATGGCAAATATTAACGGAAAAGGTTGGAGCACTTTTTCATAGTAAATGATATTCTTCACATCTTCCATAGAAACCTCGGAGACTTCTGTTACCTCATTACATAACATGTCATATTTTTTACCCTTGCCGGCTATTTTATCTTGACGCACAACAAATCCTTCTTCAAAGATGACCAATGATCCGTCATTCAGTTGTATCTTTGTGATCCTATGTATGCTGACATGACTGGCATTGGAGACCTGTTGGACATCCATAGATCGAACATTCGTATGGATGTAAATACATGATGCGTTAAAACAGGCCGTAAGTATGAGGGTAGTCCCGATTATCCGTTTGAAAATCATATGGAAAATATCGTTTTAATTCGTTGATTCATACGCTTCAGGGAAGGATGACTCGTCCCGTTTTCAGCTTAAGAAATAGAACCTATCTTTTCAAGGTTTTTTAAGTTAATCATTGTTGGAGTAATAAACAACGACATTTATATTCGGTTTTTATTATGAAGCATATTCATCGAGGATGAAGCTATCGCAAGAATATGTTGTTGGATTACTCGATGATCTGTAACCGAATACTCCGGGACGCCGATTCTCCTGATGTGTTGTCCAGAATGGAAACAGTGAGTTCCCCGATACCGACAGGAAGTTTTCCCATATCCAAGGAGAGATATTCGAAAGTTTCAGACTCGGATTTCACCTGTTGATAAGATGTCGAGATGCCTATTTTCTTCCCCTTTTTGAATAATCTTCCAATGGCTCCGAAGGTTTTGGAGAAGATACTCTTTTTGTATTCTAACATGTCCACTTGATGGGTGACTGTATAATTTGTCCGACCGGACACATCAAACTTCAGGTTGTATATCTCTAAATAGATAAAAATTGGCAATTGCCTGCGAATCGCAGTATATGGATAGGGCATGATGTTTAATCCCTGTTTGACAAATTTTCCTTCACCGGCCGTCTGGGTGATATTGGAGGACATCTGTATATCGCTCACCATCAGGGCATTTCCCCGAAAATCTCGGGCTAAAAATTCATTTCTGTATATTCCCTTGGATTTTCCCTGAGGATTCTCAAGCTGAATTGCCAGAAGATGTGTTCCCGGCTTGAGGTAATAGTTCTCCTGATGAAGAAAAAGGGTGCCGGTGAGTTCTTCTCTTGTTTTTCCGCGCAGACCAAATTCCTTGGACTCATTGAACACATCATTGTAATTGGAATCCTGAAGCACGGCATGATATTTTAATGCTGTGGTTACACCGTCATTCTTCGGTTGATATTCGAGCCGATTGTTGGAGACGCCCAGGTAGACCTCAACTCGGGATTCTCCCTGATCACCCCGGAATTGGGACAGGTTGTAGACAAATGGAAGCTGTTTTTCCTCCTGTTGGTGGAAATAAACCTCTGCAGGGGCTGCGGATTGAGCACTATCTCGTTCCGTGTTAAAATTGATCATGATATTCAGCAAATCGGAAATGGTTTCTTGAGGATTCTCATCTCCCACGGTTTTATGGGTCAATAACAAAAACATATTGTAAGATTCGGAAAAATCGGCCCGTTCCACATAGAGTCGACGTGTCACTTCCCATTGGGAAAGACCTCCAGCCAATCCAGTAGGTGTCGCGTCTTCCAGACTCTGTACGCGATAGTAGCTGACGCCCTTTTTCACAAAGTCGAAGGTCAGTCCTCTTCGAATACTCTTTTCGTAGCTCCACGATTCGTTGTCCTTGACGCCTTCGGATGTCATTTGAGAGGTGTATTTATTGTCCGGGGAGCCGTACTTCACATAGACTTTACCACGATCATCATAATAGGGGGGGACCACGTCGGGATAGGTGTTTCGGGCAAAATTTACGCGGCGATAGTGTTCTATGAGTCGTTCGTTTTCAATGGTCGTTGGAACGGGATCTTTACTCTTCCAGATTTTACGGATGAGGATTCCTTTGTCTGCCATATTCAAGGTTTCAAAATGAATTTTTTCTTCGGTTTCCATCAATATTTCCAACTCAGCGTAGATTTCCTCCCACATCTTTCTGTCCCTTAACCGAACGATTCCGTCGTAGTACGCCTCTGTTCCTTTATCCTCTCTTCCGGTTTCAAAGTAGATGTCCGAAAGCCGCAACATGGCCTTGGCTACAGTCCTGTCTGCCTCTATGACCCTTTTCAAGACAACTTCTGCGTTGACAAAATCTTCGAGATAAATAAAGGCGATTCCCAGCATGAAGTCTGCGTCCTTGAATTCCATGTCTTTTTCCAAGACCATTTTGAGTGTTTCCACAGACCTTTCGTAGTTCTCATATCCTCCCTTGACCACATAGTTGACACCCAGATTGTACAACGGATCCAGGTAGTCGGGATTGAGCTCCATAGCATGCTTAAAATGTCTCTCCGCTTTTGAGTAGTTGTCTATCTTGAATAATTCCATCAATACTTGAATGGGGATGAGCGATGTTTCCCCCTTTTTATGATACGCCAATCCCAGACCATTATACCCCTCAGCCGAATTTTCATCCAAATCGATACATTTTCGGAACGCTACCATGGCGGTATCATATTTGGCAATACCAATGAACAGATGCCCCAATTGCTGGTAAAGGATGGGATTTTCAGGATCCAATGAAATTTTCTGTCTCAGTATCCGAATCTCTTGTTGCAGGCTATCCTCTTTTTCGGCCTGGTATAAGGATTTACATAAAAGTTTATTGGGGCTGATTAAGAATATTATCATGAAAAGAAAACTATAAATTGATATTCCCCGAAATATTTGCAAGCGAGGATTCATTATTTCCCCTTTTTTATTTTTTTCAACGGTTATAAACGGTATTATCTTTCTTGTTGATTTGAGCTTCACCTTATTCATACTAAATATAAGAAAAAAAAATTAAAAAATGATCCCCTTAATTTTACTATAATGCAAGATAATTGTTTCAATGAGATTTGCTAAAGTCCTATAATTATTTAGTCTTGATATGCTAATGAGAAGTCAATCAATCCAACTTTATTGTAATCTTATGTCGTTTTTCATACAATATGGGAGGCAAGAAACGATGACCTCCGGAGTGCTGAAATTTGAAAGCCCAGGACGTTGCCCCGGGCCTCAAGTGTTCAGTGTTTAGAAAACAGTTTGGGTCTTATTCAATTTTATATTGAAACCAACATCTTATCGGATAACGATCTCCTGGGTATGCTTCCCACCTTTCAAGCAATCCAACGTGACATTCACTTTTCCCTTGCCTTCCACGAGGAAGTCATATTCCACTTCGGCTCGTCCGGGGATCCCGCCTGTCAGTCGTAAATTTTTCAAATCCTTTTGATCGATATAATTCACATCGCTATCCTGCGTGCGCATAAAATAGCGACGGAATCGCCGGGGCACCGATGAGAGTGTTGAACTGTTGTTTCTTCCGGCTGCCAGTACCTTGATGTTCCCCTCGATGGAGAGGATATCCGGCCGGTGGACTTTATTTTCAATGGCCACCGCAGATATGGTCGGCATGAGTCGTTCATTATAAATAGTGACTTTCAGCTTCGTGAGTCCCGACGCGATTTTCTCCGCCGTTACCTTTTTAATAACGGGCAGTGGCATTTCATAGGCATGTAACAGACAAAAGGCCATATTTCTGTGGCAGAGTTCTTCCAACAGCCATGATGGCGGTACGCGCCCCGTCAGTTTTGTTTCATCGCGATTGATGGTTACCTTGCCCAGTTGGGGGTGGTCTATTTCATGCATCCGTATGGCCGTATTTTCAAGATCGATGTATTTATCAAAAAATTCACGTTCTTCTTCGGTGATGTCTCCGTCATTATCTAAATCGGCACGGGATGTCCACAATTCATTGGAGAATGAATAGATGCCCAGAAAATCGGCAGCGAAGTCCACAAAACCGCCCCATACCGTATACAAACCACTCCAGATGACGATATAGCGATACTTTTCGATGATCTTTTCACCCTTCTTGGCGATTTCATCGTAAACCGAGAGATCCGCCTGTTTGTATTCTCCGTGTAACTGAACCCCCGGTCCCCGCAAAATCATGCCGCCCGAGTTGTGAAAGGCCTGAACTCCGGCGATGTTGGGATGCGCATACATGAAGTCTCTGACATGTTGGGACTCTATCCAAACGAAGGGATAATCCCCTGCTCCACCTTGAATATATTTGGGCTGCCAGTAGGAGCCCCAGTCGCGATTGGCATCATAACCCCCACCCCCGTCTTCATTATAACGACCATCGCCATCGTTGTCGATACCTTCACTGCCGACGAACTTATAATTTCCGACTTCGTCCTCTTTGCCCTCGATGTTCTTCTGAATCATCACCAGGCGATCCCCTTTATCACTGAGTCGGTGGGTTCCTTTTCCGGGCTCGACTTTCCGGAACATCGAACCCACTTCTCCATCACCGTCCAGATCTTCCGGCCCATCTTCATCATAGAGTCCATCATTATCGCTGTCGTAAGGATACTGACCCGACCGGGCCGAACCGCCATTATGCAGCCATAAATCCCGGCCATCCGGATTCACCGAGGGGAAGATATAAAAAACCCTTTCGTCTACCAGTTTTTTGACATAATCGTTATAGGCATAATTCTCCATCAGGTACCAGATGGTATAGAGACCAATTTCACCGCCCTGTACTTCGTTACCATGAATATTGGCGTCCATGTAAAATGCGCTTTTCTCCATTTCACCACCCGTCTCCGGATTGTTGATGGTTATGCACCAGATTTCGCGGCCCTGGTGTGTTTTTCCAATAGAACTCAGTTTTAAGAATTTCGGATATGCTTTCTCCAATAAGCGAAGGGCCTCTTCCATTTCCTGCCAATCGTAATATCGATTAAAGGAAAGATTGACTTTTCGCGTGTTCCACTTCCTCGGCAAGAAATCCTGAGCCCATATCATGGAACCGCTCATGATGACAAGAAGCAGGCAAGTTAAAACGCAGATGAGTATTCTATGTTTATTCAGATTCATTTTTCTAATTCCTCCAATTCGGGTTCAATTCAATGATGATCCAATGCATCGTGAACTGTGAGTCCATTTATTGTCATCTTAAGACCACTTGCTTCTTAAACGTACCGCCACCTTTTCTTGCCCAGAGGGTGATATCGATTTTTTTGTTAGGTGGTGAAATGATGACCCATTGATATTCTTTCTCGGCACCGCCTTCCAGGGTTTGAAGGTCATTACGTTTGGTACCGCCGAATAATTTCATGTTTTCGTCATCTTCAAATTTAAGCCTCAGAATAATTGGAGTGACATTGCGAGATCTTTGCCCCATGGCTGTGGCATAGGGGAATTTTCCCTTGTTGTGCACCTTAATTTTTAGTCGAAATAGATTCGAAGACATCTTTTCGATTTCGGGCTCATCCATGGTGATCTCGGCAAATTGTGAAGTGAGATGAAGCGCGAATTTGGCGTGGCTTTCACTTAATTTTGCAATCTGGTCGGCAGGAGGATTGATGCGAAGGTAGGGGAGGAATCCGCCGATTTCGACCTCACCTAACTGTTTGTGCTGAAATGATTCCCATTTCAAAAATCCCTTGCCCTCATTGTCTTTATCGATCCATTTGAGCCAGTTTTCATCCAGATTTTTCGTTTCCCCTCCACTGGTGCCTGCGGCACCCGTTCGACCTGCAGCAAATTGACGCATGCGGGCCGTACGATCACCGCCCTGATCCGGTCTTGCTCCGGGGCGTATCCCGCCCTGTCTGGTCGTGTCGGCTTCTTCTTTTCGCAATGACCAGAGATTGCTGGAAAATGCCGGGACGCCGTATTGAAAATAGGCCCACTCCAGAAACGAACCCACCGGTTTTTCCGATTCGGCGCTTTTAATCCCGGTGATCTCCTTGTATTTTTCGCTCACGTTCTTAAACAGGTGGGTGTCTTTCTCTTCAGTCTTTTTAGGCTGGGGATCTCTTGCCGGTCGCCGGGTTGTTTGTTCCCCGTCGCTTGGACGTCGAAATCTCATCCTTATTCCCGATATAGGAAGGGCTCCCTCGTCCGGTACTTCGGGAAATGTGGGCTCACCACATTCGATTCCCGGAGTGGCGGCCAGGTTGTCGTATTTTGAAAAGAGGAATACGCCGCTTATGTTTTTATGGGGTTGCGTTTTCAAGTCGGGAATGTATTTATTCATAAAATCGATGAGCGATTTTGTTTCGATTTCAGAAGCAGCGTAAACACCCGGTCCTTTTATCTTATACCCGAAATTATGGGGAAAATTCCGGTTGATGTTGAAACCACCCGGACCGTCCTCATTATAACGCTCATCACCGTCATTATCGATTCCCTCCGGGTAGATTTGATAAAGACTCTCCACAGGCGTGTCCGCTTCCTTTTTTCTCAGCAACCGCGGATCTTTTTTATCGATGAGCCAATCGCCTTCTTTGTCTTTGACCCGCATCACGGTGATCATGCCGTCCCCGTTCAGATCCTCGGGACCATCTTCATCGATCCGCCAGTCATAGTCTTCGTCTCTGGGTTTCAGATTTCCAGGATGTTCCGCTAATAATTTATCAAAGAAGATCTCTGCACCATCCGGGTTCAACCGGGGAATAATATAGAAGGTCCGAGTGTCGAGAACTTTTGTTACTTCATCATCGTTGCCGTAATTGCCGATGAGATAGTCCGCAATGCCCAGTGCGACTTCGCTGCCTATGACATGATCCCCCTCGAGATTTCCGCAGATGAGCAAGGCCTGTTTGTCTTCCGGTTTTCCTCCCTGAGTCCCGGATATCTGTAACGCCCAGATATCTTTCCCTTTGAGGGTTTGGCCAATGGATGTTAATTCCGCTATTTTTGTGTTCCTGTCGGCCAGGTCTTTGAGCGCTTTGGTCAATGCGCTATAATTGTGGTAACCGGAAGCAGGATTGTATCCATCTTGGGCCATAACCGGTAAGATGAACAGGTGTGATAGAAATACGCCAATCACAGTGAGTTTTAAGTAAATCCTCATATCTTTTTCCTCCATATGAAATTTTTGTGATATTGAACGTGGTCGGTGATAGGTAGATTTAATATAATTTATAAGGTGACGAAAAGCAATGTTTATTTACTGATTATCTGCGATTGTAGAAGAGAGTCTCCAACTTCGAGTCATTACTCAACACGCAAATGCTTCGCAGGATTGGTTCGAATCGTGTTCATGGATTGCAATCCGACGGTCAGTGCGGCGATGATGAATGCAATAAGCGCAGAGCATGCAAATATCCACCAGGAGAGTTGTGTTCGATGAGTAAAATCGCTGAGCCAGCGACGCATGACGAAAAATGCCCCCGGACAAGCCAGACAATTCCCAAGGAGCACCAATCCTATGAAATCTCTCTGTACAAGCTTCATCACTTGAAGAGGGCTCGCTCCCAGAACCTGACGGATACTCATCTCCTTGTTCCGGCGTACGATGACCAGCAGCGTCAAGCCAAACAACCCGGAACAAGCGATGAATAATGCGACTGCTGCCGAGTTCCTGACGATCTTGCTCCAACGGGCTTCCTGGCTGTAAATTTGAGCGACATTGTCTGAAATGAATGCAAAATCGAAGAGCGTATCAGGCCACAAATCCAAATACAGGTTTTTGATGGATGCTGTGGCCTCCTGCATTGATTCGCCCTGGAAACGAACGTAAAGAAATCCAAATTCAGCATCAGTATCGATTTTGATGATTTGAGGATTTACAGCACGCCTGAGAGACAGCACATTGAAATCCTCGACCACGCCGGCAATCGGAATATTTTGATATGAGGTGCGCCTCACTTTTTCAAGCGTCTGTCCTATGGG